>NZ_JBILQX010000098.1:0-12490 GCF_044372965.1 Elstera sp.
TGCAATTCCGGCTGGAGTATAACACATGACGGGGTTTACCTCCGACCGGGCCAATGGCGGCACCGGGCAAGCTTTCTCGAACCGTATCGCCGGAACCATCTATGTGCGCGTCGACGGCAAAATGCTGTGGGCGCGCGGCGGCTGGAAGGTGAATTTCGCCAAACTGACCCGCGAAGGGGTGGTAGGGCAGGACCGGGTCCACGGCTATACCGAGAAACCCGCCATCCCGTCCGTCGAGGGCGAGGTGACGGACCGGGGCGAGCTTTCCCTGGAAAAGCTCGCCCAAATAGAAAACGCCACTGTGACCATCGAGCTTGCCAACGGCAAAACCTATGTTTTGTCCGAGGCTTGGCTGGTGTCGGAGCTTTCGATTGAAACCGAAGATGGGAAATTCTCGGTGAAATTCGAGGGCATGGAAATCACCGAACAGATGCGGGGAGCCTAAGATGGCGGCGCAAAACATCATTAAGTTAACCCATCCCATTCAGGCGTACGGCAAGGAAATCACCGAATTCGTGATTCCGACCCGGCTAACCCTGGGCGCACTCATGTTGATGGATGGTGCGACGGGCGAAATCGCTAAAATCGTGGGCCTGATTGCCGGGGCTTTTAATATTCCTCCCAGCAGCGCCGAACAAATCGACGCGGCGGATTTGGGCCAGATTGCGGAGGCGCTCACCCCTTTGTTACCGAGTGGGGGCCGGGGTGGGAAGAAGGGGTAGGCGATCTCGCCTACCTCCATCATTGGTCACCCACGGACGTTGAGGGGCTGACGGCCCGGCAATATCACTGGTTTCGGCGGCACGCGCTGCGCATTCATAAGGCGCAACGTTAGCGGATTTCCGCCAGCAACTCGGGGTGCCGGTCAAGCAACGTCAGCAGTTTGACTACGGCAACCGGCGGCGCTGTAACCCCCGTTTCATAGCGGCTAAAGGCATTATGCCCACCCCCAAAGAGGGCGGCGGCTTGACGTTGATCTAAGTCGAGTTTTACCCGGACCCGCCGTATGAACGTAGGATCGGCAAGGCGCGCATTAATCTGGCGGTTGAAAGCAAGCATAGCTTCGCTTACGCGCTGGGCGTCGTCCTTATCAATCACAACCTCTTCGCACGCGGGGCAGTAATCCCCGGTAACGGCTGGGATTACTGTTTGATTGTCTTTGTAGTCATACGACATGGGGCGCGTATCTCGGATAAGGTCGGCTTGGCCGCAGGTGGGGCATTTCATGATTAAAGCTCCTTGAATGAAAGAATAAGTAAACCGCTGGTGATGGTTAGTTTTAGATACAGCTTCCGGCCTTCAACGCTGGGGTGATAAACGTCTTGCCATTGGGTGTGATCGCCGTAGCTGGTCATGCTTTTGTAGAACTCAGCAACCGTAAGCGCCTGAACAACCTCAACCATGTCATCCCGCGTCATGCCCAACCCGGCTGCCGTCTTGAGAGACGTTTTGGTGGGCATCACGTTTCCTTCAGCGCAGAGCGCGCGGACGGTGGCTAGGGTGTGATGAGCGGTGCGTTTTTCCATGCCTTTTTTGTAACCCAAATAGGGTTATGGCGCAAGAGATATTTTACCCTATTTGGGTTAATTCGGGGGTATTCGGATGGCTGCAAATATCTCCGCCGCAATCAAAATTCTGTTGACGGCGGTGGATCGGGCAACCGCGCCGATTCGCCGGGTACAGCAGTCTTTGAGCGGCATCACGGCTGCCGCCGCAAAAGCCCGGCTTGCGTTGGCGGCGCTCGCCAGTACCAAGGGCCTTGATAAGCTTAAAGCTGGGCTGGGCGGGGTGCTTGGTAGCCTGCGCGGGATCACCGGACAAGTGGCGGGGCTTGCGGCTCCGGCGGCGGCGCTGTTCGGGGGCGCATCGATTGCGGGGATATTAGGCGCGGTTAAGGCCACCTCCGACTATGCCGACGCGATGGCGACAGCGGCAGAAATCGCAGGGGTTGGCGCGGAACAGTTTCAACTCTTAAATTACGTTGCCGAACAAGCCAATGTTTCGACCGAGGACCTCAGTACAAGTTTTAAGTTTCTGAATAAAAACATCGCTCAAGCACGCTCCGGCAATAAAAAAGCAATTGAGATGTTTGAGGCAATGGGCGTTTCGGCGGCGGACCTTAAAAATCTTTCGCCCGAAGAAGTGATGAAGCGCCTTGCCGATGGGTTCGAGAAAATCGAAAACCCAAGCCTGCGAACAGCGGCGGCGATGGCGCTGCTGGGCAAAAACGGCGCTGCCATGTTGCCCGCGTTCGCGGGCGGCTCGAAGGCGATGGCCGAAATGGAGGCCAAGGCTAAGCGCTTAGGCTTGGCTTTGTCTGACGCGCAAATCGCCCTGGTGAAAGACTTCGGCGATAACGTGTCGACCCTGATGCAGTCTATCCAGGGCCTTGCCCGCAGTATTGCGGTTAAGGTTATTCCCTATCTGGAACCCCTGGTTTTGCGCCTCACCGAATGGATTGCGGCAAACCGGGAGTTGATTGCGACCAAGGCCGGTGAGTTCGTTGAACGGCTGGCGGGGTGGTTGCAGCAGATCGATTTTGACGCGGTGTTGCAGGGGATTACCGAGTTTGTGCAGGGCATTCAGCAGGTGGTTGATTTCTTAGGCGGCTGGGGCAATGCCCTAACCCTGCTGGCCTTAGGCATGACCGGGCTGCTGGGGCCGATGGTTTCGGTGGTCGGCGGCACCACGCAGTTTGCCCTCTCGCTCACCCGGCTATTGCCGGGGCTTGCGGCGGCAACCGGCGGATTCGCGCGGTTTGGCCTGCGGGTGGCCGCGCTCGCGGTCGGCATCGGTGGGCGGCTGGCGCTGGCCTTGGCCGGGTTGGTTCCGGCTTTGGGGGCCTTGATCCCGCCGATTCTGTCGGTCGGGGCTGCCCTTCTGGCAACGCCCATCGGCTGGATTTTGGCGGCAATTGCGGCGCTGGCGGCGGCGGTTTACCTGATTATCGACAATTGGTCCGAGCTTTCGGCCTTCTTTGGGCGGCTGTGGGGCGGCATCAAGGATCTCTTCGGCGGCCTCGTCGATTGGTTTGCCGATATTGGCGGGCGCTGGATGGGCGCGCTCTGGGGCGGGATTAAATCGGTTTGGGCGGGCCTGTGGGGCTGGATTACCGATGCGGTCGGCAGCGTCATCGACCTGCTGGCGATGCCGATTCGCGCGGTGGCGGGGCTGATCGGGGCCACGGTTTCCGGCGGCTCCTCGGCACCCGTCCCCGGCGGACCAGGCGGGGGCGGGCCGATTTTCAATTCGGGCGGCGTGCGCGAGGGTAGTGGGCTGTTGCCGCCTGCGGCGGCGGGTTCGGCGCGCACCCAAATCGGCGGCGAAATGGTGGTGCGGTTTGAAAACCAGCCGCCGGGCATGGTGGTGGAAAAAGCCACGACCGACACGCCGGGGCTGACGTTCCGGCCCGATCTTGGCCCGGCCTTTGGCTTGGTGTGACGTGTCAAGGCAGGTTTTTGAAGGCGGGGTAGAGCATGGCTTGGCGCGACCGTTTGAAACCCGCGAGTTTTCGCGGTGTGCCGTTTTTTGTGGATAGCGCGCAATTGGAGGCCGGGCGGCGGGTAGTGCTGCACGAATATCCGTTGCGCGACCTGCCTTCGTCTCAAGATTTGGGCCGGTCGCAGCGGAAATTTTCCGTTACCGCCTATGTGTTGGGCAAGGATTACATCGACAAGCGCGACCGGCTGGTTGCGGCGCTGGAACAGGGTGGGTCCGGAACCCTGCAACTGCCCACCTGGCCCGCGCAGCAAATGGTGCTGGCGAGCCTGGCGCAGTTTTCGGAAAGTAAAGAGGAAGGCGGCATTTGCCGCATTTCCTTGAGCTTTGCCGAGGCGGGGGAGCCGGTGCATCCGGCGACGGCAGCCGACGACCCCAACGCCAGCGCAGGGCGGACCGTGGCGGCGCGCAGCGCGGCGCGGGATAGTTTTGCCGGGCGCTGGCGCACGCGCGGCTCCGGTGGCGGGCTACTCTCCAGCCTCGTGACCGATGCTTTGGGCGAGGAATGGGGCGGGTTGCTGGCGGGGCTCGCGGCGGTTGCTAGCGATAACGGCAGAATCGCTTCCGGCGGCGGGGTGATTCTGGGCAGCTTGCTGGGGGATTGGACGCTTGGAGATCGCCAGATCATCGGCGATGGCGATGGTCTCGCCACGGGGTTGCTGGGGATTATCGCCGGGCTGGTCGATGAGGTTTCAGGGACCGGCGAGGCCGATGGATTGCTGCGCTCTCTCGCCTCCCTCGCCTATGCGCCGCGCTGGGGGGAGATGGGCACGGGGGTGGCCTATCCGCGCGGGTCGGCCCAGCCAGGCTGGTATGCCAATTGGCCGCGCTCCACCGACCGGCAAACCCTGACCGGCAACCGCGCGGCTTTGGCCGATTTGCTGGGGCAGGCAGTGCTGATCGAACAGGCCCGCCACCTAACCGACTATGCGCCGGTGAGTACGGGCGATGCTATCGGGCGGCGCGAGGCGCTGATTGCCCGCCTTGATGAACAGGTCGACCGGGTTCAGGTGTGGGATGCGGCGTTTATTCAAGCGACCGACGCCGATCAGGGGTTTTCGGCAGCGCTGATTGCGGCCCTCACCGCCCAAACTTTGGGGGCAACGGCGGCGCTGAACCGGGCTGCTGGGCTTGCCACTGTGCAAATCGTGCGGCTGCAAGCCCCCTTACCTGCCGTGGTGCTGGCCTATGACCGGCGCGAGGACGAGCGGGAAGCTGCCGATATCATCGCGCGCAACCGGGTGGTTCATCCGCTCGCGCTGCCTGCGGGCGAGGATCTAGAGACTAGGGGGTGAGGATGACCCAGGTGATTGTGCCACCACTAGAACCTGTAACGCTGATTCTCGACGGCGGGGCGCTAGAGGGTTGGACCGAGATTCGCATCTCCCGCGCGCTCGATCATGCCGCCGGAGATTTTTCGCTTGGCCTGACCGACAAAAGCCGGGGGCCGGACGGGGTGACGGTCCCGGCGCGGCTTTATTGCGGCGCGCCCTGCCAAATCGCCATTAGTGGCGAGGTGGTGCTGACCGGCTATGTGGATGACGTGGGGGTGAGCTATACGGCCACCAGCCACACCATTCGCGTGTCGGGCCGGTCCAAAACCGCCGATCTGGTCGATTGCTCGGTTGATCCCTCCTATTCGGCGGTGGCGAGCGGCGGCGGTTCTTCCGCGTCGACGGAAAAACCGCTGTCCGGTCTCTTCGATAAGCGCGGCGAGATTGCCCGCAGCGTGCGGGGGCAAAGCTCCCCCGATGCGCTTGGCGCGTCAAACGCGCGGACTGCCGGGCTTGCGGCCCAAGCGCAGCCGGTAGCGCAAGCCCCCTCCGGCGCGAGCGGCGGGCATTTTCGCGGGCAACGGCTGGCCCAGGTGGCCCAAGCGCTGGCCCGGCCTTACGGCGTGACGGTGCTGGTGATGGGCGATAGCGGTGATCCGCTGCCCGCAGTAACGGTTGAAAAAGGGGATAAAGTCTTTGACGTTATCGAACGGTTGTGCCGCCTGCGCGGCCTTTTGGCGAGCGACGACGCGCGGGGAAATCTCATCCTTGCCCGCCCTGGCGGCGGCCGCAATCAAGGCACGCTCGAACTCGGTCGCACCATCCTTGCCGGAGACGCTAGTTTCAGCGTCAAAGAGCGATTCTCAGAAGTCCGGGTGTTTGGACAATCCCCCGCCCTGCACCGCGACAGCTACGGGCGCACCTCCGACGATGACGAACTCGACCCCGACCCCGACGATGATGACGGCGATGGCCCAACGGCTCATGGGTCGGCTGTAGCCCCGGACGAGCGGGACGATATTGCAGCGCGTGCCGCCTCGGTCGCAACGGCCCAAGGCGTTGCCCGCGATGCCGGGGTGCCGCGCTATCGGCTGCTGGTGGTGCAGGCCGAAACGGCAGCGGAGGCGGGCGGGGTGCAGGGCCGGGCGGAATGGGAGGTGGCCCATCGGTTGGGTAAGAGCATCGACCTAACCTACACCGTACCCGGCTGGCGGGCAGATACGGGGAGCCTTTGGGAGACCAATGGCACCGTGTGGCTGCTCGACCCTCTTGCAGCGCTCGACCGCAGCCTTGTGGTCGGCAGGCTAGAATTCAGCCTCGATGGGCAAGGGGGCATGGTGACGAAACTCACCCTCGCGCCGCAAGAAAGCTTTGAGCCCGAACCCCTGAAGGCCAAAAAGCCTAAAAGCGGCGGCGGGCGCGGGTCGGACGGCAAGGCGAACGGCAAAAGCGAGAGCCAGGGGCTGTTTGCGCCGCGCGGCGAGGTCGCCACATCGGTAAGGGGATAGGCTTTGGATCAAGACAGTTTCTCCCGCGCCGTTGGCCCCCTGGCCCGGCGGGGCGGGCGCATGGCGGCGCGGGCGATTCTGGGGTTAACCCGGCTGATTAAGGGGCGGCAGGTGGCGCAAACCCAGCGCTTTGCCGAGGAGACCCGCGACGAGACCGAAGTGTTTCAGGGGTATGGGTTCGCGTCGCGCCCGCTGCCGGGGGCTGAGGGCATTTCGATTGCTTTGGGGGGTGATCCCTCCCATCAGGTGATCGTCGCCACCGACGACGCCCGGCACCGATTTGGCCCGCTGAAAACCGGGGAAGTGGCGATTTACGACGATCAAAAGCAGCATGTTTACCTGTACCGCGACGGCATTCGGGTACGCGATAAGCACGGGAATGAGATTCTGACGGGGCGGGGCGGTATCAGCATCACCAGCCCCGCCCCGGTGACCGTTACCGCGCCGCAGGTAGTGGTCGAGAGCGCGGACGTGCGTTTAGGCGCGGGCGACCTTCGGCCCGTGGCGCGGGTGGGCGATAGCGTGGTGGTGGACGGCAAGTCCGGCCAAATCACCAGCGGCGCTGCCAATGTGAGGGCTGGTTGATGGACCCGCAGATTTTCTGGTCAAGCGAGGGGTGGGACGGTGATCTGTCCCTCGCGATCCCCGATCTTGCCCGCGATGAGGATCTAAAGACGGCGGTTCTGATCTCGCTGTTTTCGGACCGGCGGGCGTTGGTGGATGATCCGCTGCCCGATGGTATCAGTATTTGGCGCGGGGCCGAAGGCGACGCCGTGCCCGGCCTGTCGGGGCGGCGCGGTTGGTGGGCGGACCCAACCCTACCGGCGCTGCCCGCAGGTCAGGCCGATTGGATCGGCTCGCGCCTATGGTTGCTGTCCCGCGAGAAATGGACCCCGGCGGTGGCCGAACGGGTGCGGTTTTACGCCGAGGAGGCGCTGACGTGGCTGCTGGAGGATGGCGTCGCCACGGCGCTGGCCTTCGAGGTGGAACGCACGCCGTTTCAGGCGATCCAGCTTTACGTAACCATCACCCGGTCGGGCGGGGCGCTGTGGCAGGGGCGCTTCGATTGGGCGTGGTCCGATTTATTTAAGCTGAAGCAATAGCTTAACCATTTTTCGGGCATCCGAAAAAAGGCTGTTAACCCTCCACTAGGGATTTACCCCATGCCGTTTTATCGGCCTCCCCTGCGCGAGATGGTCGCGCGGATCGGGGAGGATATTGCCGCCCGCCTGCCGGGCGCGGAAGCCGCCCTGCGCCGGTCGGTATTGGGCGTGCTGACAAGGGTTTTCGCGGGCGCGGTGGATGGGCTCTATGGCTATCTCACCTGGCTCGCGCGCCAGATTTTCCCCGATACGGCGGAGGGGGTTTACCTCGACCGGTGGGCCGCCATTTGGGGGGTAAGCCGTAAGCCCGCCGCCCGCGCCTTTGGGCAGGTGCGCGTCACCGGCTTTGCCGGGGCATTGGTGCCCATCGGTACGGCCTGGGCGTGGCAGGGCGGGATCGATGCCGAGGGGCAGGCGCTGCCGACCGTGATTGTCGAGGCGACCGAAGAGGTGACGCTGCCGCCCACCGGCTTTGCGCTGGTTTCGGCGCGGGCAGCGGAAGCGGGGGCAGGCAGCACGCTGCCCGTTGGCGCGCGCCTGTCGCTGGTTAATGCGCTGCCGGGGATTTTTGCCGATGCCCGCGTCGAGACTGCCTGGGGTGGCGGCGCGGATGTCGAGAGCGACGAGAGTTTGCGCGAGCGGCTGCTGGCGCGCATTCAGCGCCCGCCGGAAGGCGGGGCGGTGCATGATTATCTGGCTTGGGCGCTGGCGGTGCCGGGGGTATCGCGCGCCTGGATTTACCCGCACCGAATGGGCCTCGGCACCGTCGGCGTGGCGGTAATGTGGCAAGACGGCGCGGGCGGGGACCGCACCGCGACCGATGGCGAGCTGCAATTGGTGTTCAATTACATCGAAGACCGCCGCCCGGTGACGGTGGGGGTGTTCGTCTTTGCCCTGCAGTCGGTGGCGATCAACCTCACCATTCGCCTCAAGCCGCCCAGCCAGGCGGTGAAAAACGCGGTGCGGGCCAATCTGCTCGATCTCTTTATGCGCGAGGGCGCGCCCGGCGGCGTGCTGCTGATCTCCCATATTCGGGAGGCGATCAGCACGGCCTTGGGCGAGTGGGACCATGTGGTCTATCCGCCCACGGGACCGGACATTACCAACGATCAATATGGCAACGCCATTATGGCCGATGCCGCCGGAATCCCGGTGTTGGGGGTGATTACATGGATCAACCTGTAATTCCAGCGCTCCCCCCCGAACTGCTGATCCCCTGCGGTGCGACGGATGAGGATTATCGGCAGATGATGGCGGACCTGCTGCCGCTGGGGCCGGTTTGGCCGCGCCGACCGGAAAGCACGCTGCAACGGCTGCTGCTGGCCTTCGGGGCGGAGCTTGCCCGTGCCCACAATCGCGGCTGCGATTTGGCGCGCGAGGCGGTGCCATCCGACTCGGTCGAGCTTTTGCCCGATTGGGAGCGGGTAACGGGCCTGCCGGACGAATGCGAGCCGCCGGGCGGATCGACGATTGAAGCCCGGCAACGGCGCGTCGTGGCGAAACTCAACCACCGGGGCGGGCAGTCAATCCAGGTTTATAAGGACCTGGCGCGCGACAGTTTTGGCATCAGCCTGTGCGTGCGCGAGTTTCGCCCGTTTCGGGCCGGGCCGGATCGGCCTTCGAGCGATCCGGCTGCGCCGGGTGCGGCCCCGACCGGCTTTGTCGTCGGGCGGCGCTTGCAGTCGGAATTCTACGGGCATGCCGGGGCGGTGCTGTCGAACAATGATTGGCGGTTTGTGTGGTCGGTCTGCCTCTGCGATCCCGCCAGCGCCCCGCCGGGCGCGCAAGAAATCAAATTCAGGGCCGGGGCGAAGCCGCACCCGGCGCAAATCGGGGCTTTGGGCCGCGCGGGCGACCCGTTGCGGATCTACGAGGATAACCTCGTTTGGTTCCTTTGCCTCCTCAACCGAAACAAACCGGCGCACACGCTCCTCGTTTGGAACGTGCTCTGCCCCGACCTCATGGAGCGGTTTAAATATGCATAGGATTGATGGGGAGGGCGCAACACCCGACCGGCGCTTTACCGAGGGCAACCCGATAAACGGGACGGTGCCCACGGTGGTGACGGCTGGGTGGCTGAACGACCTGCAAGAAAACATCATGCGGGTGCTCCAAGAGGGCGGGATTGTAGCAGTTAAGGGCCGCGATCTTGATTTGTGGGATGCCATCAAAGCGGGTACGACGCGGCTGATCGACGACGCTTTCCAGAGTTTCGAGTACGTCCAGCAGGGCGGCAATGTGACCGGTACGATTAAGGGTGGCAAATTCACCCTAAATGCCCCCGTACCGCCGCCCCCGACCGGTGGAGGTGGGGATGGACCCGCTATTCCCGATGGGGTGGTTGCGATTGGCTCGGGTACCAGCATTCGCCCGGCGCAAACGGGATCGTCAGCCGCGACCTGGAACGGCAAGCTTTTGGGTGTGAACGATGGTGCGGTGGGCGCAAACGGCGGCGATGGGCTGTTCGTGGTCTACGCGGGCACCGGCACCGGCAATTTCATCACGGCGATTGAAAGCAGCGGCCCCGGCCCGGCGATTGCCGGGAAAAACTTTATCCGCTGCGCCAATTCTGTTCCTGCGCCCGGCGATGGCGGCAGCCTCGCGTTTCAGGTCGATATGCAGGGCAATGGGTCGGCCCGAAGCTGGAACCTGCTGCCCGCCGATTATGCCGAATGGTTTGAAACCGTTGATGGTCAGCCGATTCCGCCGGGGGTTTCGGTCGTGCTGGACGGCGGGAAAGTCCGCGTCGCCACGCCGAAAGACGCGCGGCGGAATATTCTCGGTATCACCCGCCCGGCGGGCGCGCCGGGGGTGATCGGCAATTCAGCCGAACACCATTGGTCCAAAGCGTTCCTAACGGATGCCTTCGGGCAGCCGATTCTGGAGGAAATCCAGCGTGAGGAAACCGACCCCGAAAGCGGCGCGGTGACGCTGGTGGCAGCGCTTACGCCCAAACGCAACCCGGATTATGACCCGGCCTTGCCTTACGTGCCGCGCAGCCAGCGCCCCGAATGGGCGTTGGTCGGGCTGCTCGGGCAAATCCCGGCGCTCCCCGATCAGCCGATGGGTGACCGTTGGGTCACGATGGCCGAAACCGACACACTTACTCTTTATTTCGTGAGGTAATAATCATGGCACGGCTTGCCCTAAACTTTGGCTCTCCCGCCAATAATGACGGCGAAAAACTGAAAAGCGCCTTTGCTAAAATCGATACGATGACGGAGGAGATTTATACCCTCCTCAGCAACGCTCAGCCAAAAACTCCCTTCCTGACCGGGTTGTTGGCGTTGAATAGCGCGGGGCTGCTCGCGCGGAACAGCGACGGCGCTGCGGTGGTGCAGCCCATCGGCGCGTTCGGCGGCACGCTGCTGGCGGCGGGCACGGCGGCGAGCGCACGCGGGGCGCTGGAGTTGGGGGATGCGGCGCGGCTGGGCGTCGGTGGCCCCGGCGGGGCCGTGGTCTATGATGAGAACGGCCAGCTTCCCTTTGGCGCACTGCCCCCCATTCAGTTGGGCAATATTCAAGGTTTGCCGTCGACCTGGGCACCTTCGGCCCACACGCACCCCTGGACGGAGCTAAGCTTTATTCCGCCGCTCGTCGCCGCGCTGTCGCAATTGCTGGGCGATGGGCTGCTGACAAAAGCGGGCGGGGTGCTGAGCCTCACCAATGCCAGCGCAACCGGCCTGTCGCTGCTGGCGGCTTTGGATGCACCGGGCGCGCGGGGCCTGCTGGGCCTTGGGGCTGTGGCGCTGGCGGGTTGGGACGTGGAGGGCGGTGCGGCGCGCATTACCGGGGGTAAAATCTCGGCGGCGTTTATTCCCCAGATCAACTACGAGCTTGACCCGCAATTTCCGGCCAATGAGGCCGAACGGCTGGCCTTGCCTGCTGAAACTCCGGCGGGCACGCTGGTATTCCAGGCCACCCCGCCGGGTATTTATGTTGTCACCGATCAGCCCGCCAATCGGTTTTATGATTTCACCCCGCCCGGATCGCCGGTGTTATCGGTCTTTGGCCTTACGGGCGCGGTGCAGATCAATAATCTTACCGCGCTTGCGGGCGCAGCGGCGGACGCCGATCAACTGGCGCTCTTTGACGCCTCGACGGCGACCCACACCCGCGTGACGCGCGGGGCGCTGCTCAGCATGACGGGCGCGCCCGATGGCAAGGCGGGGCTTGCCGATGGCAGCGCGAGCCTGATGGTGGCGAGCGGGCTGGGCGTTCTGTCGAAAGTCGCGCTGTCCGATTGGCTGAACGCCCACGCGGCCCGCGCCAATCCGCTTGAGAGTGATTTAATCCTTGCGGGTCCGGCGGCGGGGCTGCCGGGGAAAACCACCCTGGCGCAACTCTTTACCGGGCGGACGCTGAAGGGCGGCACGCTCGCGGGGATTCTTGAAGCGGAAACGGTCCGGGCGAATTGGAGTGGGTCGGTTGTTCTCCCCCCCTATACCGACCAGAACATCTACCGGGGTCTGCTCACCGGCAATACGGTGCTGACCCTGCCCGCCCGCCCGGCGGGGGTGAATGTGGGTTTGGGGATTACAATCGTCATCGATCAGGATGGCACGGGCGGACGCACCCTGACCGTCAACGCTGCGGGCGGAGAAACCATTTATTGGAACGGCGGCGGTGGTCCTGCCATCCTCACGGCAGCCAATATGCGCACTTACATTAACTTGGTGGCTCACGCGGGCGAAAACCGCTGGGACGCGACGATTGTGTGGAAGCAATAATGCGCACGCTCACGAACCGGCTAATCGGCGGTGGGGGCGCGCCGCCGCTGCCGCAATGGCGCGTGGTGAACGCCCCCGTGCTGGCCTATTGGTACCTGATGGCGACCGATGGGGCGGGGCGGTGGGTGGCGCTCGGCAATCTGCCGACCAACGGCAATACCGCCGTCACCGCGATCTCAACCGACAATGGCGAATCCTGGTCAATGGGCGGGACGTTTCCGGGGGGCAGCGGTTTTACGCGATTAATCTATCATGACGGGCTGTTTATGGCCGTGGGTCTCTATGCCGTTTGGTCGACCCCAAACGGCAATACCTGGAGCCCCGAAACCCTGCCGTATGCCCCGAGCCCGGCGAACGGCTATGCATGCGCGCTGGCG
>NZ_JBILQX010000099.1:0-12348 GCF_044372965.1 Elstera sp.
AATCGGCAACATACCGCCAGCCGAGGCCGAAGAACGATACTACGCCATGCTGGACGCACCAGCCATGGCCGCATAACTTAAACCAAACGGTCTCCGGCAAACTCGGGGCGGTTCAGTTCGACCTGCATCGCGGAAGGTTCACGGAGCACACCCGTCTCACCGCAGATATCAAACTGCCGGAGCTCACGCGCGACAGTTTCATCGATCTCTATCCGCTGCTGCCTTATCAGATTGATCTGATCATCCAGGTCGTCTCGGGGCTTCGGACTCAGGGCGGCTTTAACAGCAAATCGCCGGCGCGCACTCCAGAGCCCGCGAGAATCACCCGGGCCGGGTTCAACAGATTGCAGACATTGGCGAGTTCCTGACCGAGCACCGCCCCGGCTTCGGCAAAAACCGCCTGTAACTCGGCCTTGCCCTGCTCCGCACCCGCAATCGCCTGCTCCAGCCGGTCCCGCGTGACGTGCCCCCCGATTTTGGATCCGTCTTGATGTAGAGTCCGACAGCAGGAGTCGGACGAAGATGAAGCGCACACGGTTTACGGAAGAGCAGATCATCGGGGTTTTGAAGGAGCAGGAATCCGGGCTTGCGACGGCAGAAGTTTGTCGTCGGCACGGGATCAGCCCTGCAACTTTCTATAAGTGGAAGTCGAAATACGGCGGACTTGAGGTTTCAGAAGCCAAGCGGCTGAAGGGGCTTGAAGAAGAGAACGCCCGGCTGAAGAAGCTTTTGGCGGAAGCCATGCTGGATAATGCGGTTTTGAAGGATTTGGCGTCAAAAAAATGGTAACGCCCGCCGCGCGGCGGATGGCTGTTTCGCACGCTCGTGAGGTTCATGGGTTGAGCGAGCGGCGGGCGTGTCGATTGCTTGGGGTCAGTCGCCGGACGGTTCGGTATCGTTCGTCTCGGCCCCAGGATGCGGGTTTGCGGCAGCGATTGCGGGCGCTGGCGGCGGAACGTCGAAGGTTCGGTTACCGGCGGTTGGGCATTTTGCTGGCACGCGAGGGTTTCCGGCTCAATCACAAGAAACTGCTGCGGATTTATCGGGAGGAGGGGCTCAAGGTTCGCCGCCGGGGTGGCCGGAAGCGGGCACTGGGAACCCGCGCGCCGATGATGCTTCCGCAAGTGCCGAACCAGCGTTGGTCGCTCGATTTCGTCTCCGACAGTTTGGTCTGCGGTCGGCGTTTTCGCATTCTGTGTGTAGTCGATGATTTCACCCGCGAATGCCTAGCCCTGACCGCCGATACGTCCCTATCGGGGGCCAGGGTCGCCCGGATTTTGACAGGCCTGATTGCAGGGCGCGGCAAACCGCGCACCGTGGTGAGCGATAATGGAACCGAACTAACCTCGTCGGCAATCCTGCGCTGGTCGCAAGAGCATCGCATCGACTGGCATTACATCGCACCCGGCAAACCAACGCAGAATGCGTTTGTTGAAAGCTTCAATGGTCGCCTGCGGGATGAATGTCTCAACGAAACCCTGTTTACCTCGCTCGCCCACGCCCGCAGCCTGTTGGCGGAATGGCAGAAGGATTATAATACCGTGAGGCCCCATTCAAAACTCGGCGGTCGAACCCCCGCCGAAATCGCAAAACACTTTGTCTGGGGGCATGCCCCCAGACAAAGTGTCAGCCCCTCAACCCACACACATAACGAAACGAGACTCTACGCCTGACTGGTAACAAGAAGGGGAGCACATCAATGGTGGTATGGAAATTTACACAAATCTATTTCCATGGAATGCCATAAATAGTGAGACTGAGGTAGTCACGCCGCCCTTGGCGTAATCTTTTCAATCGCCGCGCCGCCCGTTTCTTGGGCGATTTTCAGATCGTAGTTGGCTTGCAGCCGCAGCCAGAAATTCGGGCGGGTGCCGAGGTAGCGGCTGATGCGCAGGGCGGTGTCGGCGGAGATGGCGCGTTTTCCGGCGACAATCTCGGCGATGCGGGCTTTGCCGACGTGTAGGGTGGCGGCAAAGCCCGACAGCGAGAGGCCGAGGGCGTCGATTTCGTCTTTCAGGATTGCGCCGGGGTGGATTGGCGGCAACCCATCGTGTCCGGCGGGGAGGGGCGAGGCACTATTGTTGGTCTTAGCGCGCGGCATGGTCGTTCAAGCGGGCCAGCGTGGCGGCGGTTTCGCCGTCGCTTACGGGATTCGTTGCTGCCCACGCCAAAGCGCTTTTGAGGTCCGCCGCCGCTTTTGGCGTCTGGAGCCACGCTTCCGGGGCGGCGGTTCGGATAATCCAGACGCCGGGTTCGGTTTCCTCAATCAGCACGTCTTGCCCGGCAAAGCGT
Organism: Elstera sp.; assembly: GCF_044372965.1. Lineage (NCBI taxonomy): Bacteria > Pseudomonadati > Pseudomonadota > Alphaproteobacteria > Rhodospirillales > Rhodospirillaceae > Elstera > Elstera sp. The sequence goes on from NZ_JBILQX010000099.1 coordinate 2,293, forward strand.
TTGCCGAGGGTTAGTTGCCCTTTCGCGGTGACGGTGCGTTTGACGGTGGCGGACATGCGCGGCTCCTCGTGGAATGAGCCTAGCACAGTCCAGCCCTCGGGGCCACGGGGGCCGCCGCCCCCGTGCGGGGTTCGGGGCAGCGCCCCGCATCACCTTCCCCCAATAGCAAAACGGCGCTCCGAGGAGCGCCGTTTCTGTAAGTGCTACGCGTCTTCTTTTTGCTTCAACGCGCGCTTGCGATCGTTCGGATCGAGGTGGCGCTTGCGCAAGCGGATGGCTTTTGGCGTCACTTCCACCAGCTCGTCGTTGGCGATGTAGCTGATGGCCTGCTCAAGGCTCATCAGGCGCGGCGGGGTGAGGCGGACGGCTTCGTCCTTACCCGAGGCGCGGACGTTGGTGAGTTGCTTGCCGCGCAGAACGTTCACTTCCAGATCATTATCGCGGTTATGTTCGCCGACGATCATGCCTTCGTAGATATCGACGCCGGCTTCGATGAACATCGCGCCGCGATCTTCAAGATTCCACATCGCATAGGTGACGGCCGAGCCCTGGCCGTTGGAGATGAGCACGCCGTTGCGCCGTTCCGGGATCGAGCCCTTATGCGGCACATAGGAGTGGAATACCTTAGCCATAACGCCGGTGCCGCGCGTATCGGTGAGGAATTCGCCCTGATAGCCGATGAGGCCGCGCGAGGGGACGAGGAAGACCATGCGGGTTTTCCCGCCGCCGCTGGGGCGCATTTCGGTCATTTCACCGCGACGGCTGCCGAGCTTTTCGACGACGACGCCGGCATATTCTTCATCGACATCGACGACGACTTCTTCTTGCGGCTCCATCCGCTCGCCGGTGGCTTCATCGGTTTTGAACAGCACGCGCGGGCGCGAGATGGACAGCTCGAAGCCTTCGCGGCGCATGGTTTCGATGAGCACGCCCAACTGAAGTTCGCCGCGCCCGGCGACTTCGAACGAATCCTTGGTTTCCGATTCGGTGATGCGGATGGCCACATTGCCTTCGGCTTCTTGCATCAGACGGTCGCGGATCATGCGGCTCGTCACCTTATCGCCTTCGCGGCCCGCCAGCGGCGAATCATTCACCGAGAAGCTCATGGCGAGGGTAGGCGGATCGATCGGCTGGGCTTCGATGGGCTCGACGCAGTCCGGCGCGCAGATGGTATCGGCGACGGTGGCGGTGGTGAGACCGGCGATGGAGATAATATCGCCCGCTTCTACTTCTTCAACCGGCACGCGCTCCAGGCCACGGAAGGCCATCAGCTTTGAGAGGCGACCCTGTTCGATGGTTTCGCCCAGACGGTTCATCGCCTTGACGGCCATGTTCAGCTTGCCGGTACCCGAGGTCACGCGGCCGGTGAGCACGCGGCCCAAATACGGATCGGCGTGGATCAGGGTGGCCAGCATAGCGAAGGGGGCATTCGGCTTCACGGTCGGGGCCGGAATGTGCTTCACGATCAGATCGAACAGGGGCTCCAGGTCTTTACCCGGCGATTGTTCGAGATCGGTGACGGCCCAGCCGTTACGGCCCGAGGCGAAGAGGGTGGGGAAATCCAACTGCTCGTCGGTCGCATCCAGCGACGCGAACAGGTCGAACACCATATCGTGCACTTCATGGGCGCGCGCGTCGGGCCGGTCGACCTTATTGATGATGACGATGGGGCGCAGGCCGAGGCGCAGGGCCTTACCGGTCACGAACTTCGTTTGCGGCATCGGGCCTTCGGCGGCATCGACCAGCACGACCACGCCATCGACCATCGAGAGGATACGCTCCACTTCCCCGCCGAAGTCGGCGTGGCCCGGCGTGTCGACGATGTTCAGGCGCACGCCCTTCCATTCCACCGAGGTACATTTGGCGAGAATGGTAATCCCGCGTTCGCGTTCCAGATCGTTGCTATCCATCGCGCGCTCGGCAACCTGCTGGTTGGCGCGGAAGGTGCCGGATTGGGCGAGGAGCTTATCGACGAGGGTGGTCTTCCCGTGGTCGACGTGGGCGATGATAGCGAGGTTACGGCGTTCCATAGGGAAGGATCTCACGAGGTAGGAGTGGGGGCTTGATCAAGGGTAAGGGCGGCGGCCAGGTGCGGCAGTTCCGCGATAGCAAGGGTTTTTAGGTTCGCTTCGGGCCGCGCGCCGATGTGGGAGATCACCTCGGCGGCGCAGAGACCGCCCAGGCGGGCGCAATCGGCGGCGGGCAAATCGCGCGCCAGACCGAGGAGGAAGCCCGCAGCATAAAGATCGCCCGCGCCGGTGGTATCGACGACTTTCTCGACCCGGTGCGCCGGAACGGTGACGGTTTCATCGCCCATCAGCACGACCGAGCCCTTTTCGGAGCGGGTGCAGGCGGCAATGCTCACTTTGCCCTTCAGCGCGGCAACGGCATGGTCGAAGTCGCTTTCGAGGGTCAGCGCCAGCAGTTCCGCTTCATTGGCGAACAGAATATCGACGTGATTGTCGATCAAATCGCGAAACGCGGTGCCGTGGCGGTGAACGCAGAAACTATCCGACAGGGTGAGGGCAACGCGGCGGCCATTGGCATGGGCGTGGTCGGCGGCTTCGTAGAAAGCTTTTTGCGCTAACGGCGGATCGAACAGATAGCCTTCCATATACGTAATCGCGGCCCCTGCAATCGCCTCGCGGTCCAGATCATCCGGGCCGAGGGTTACGCAGGAGCCGAGGAACGTGACCATCGTGCGCTGGGCGTCGGGCGTTACCAGAATCATGCTGCGCGCCGTGGCCGGGCCTTCCTGGGCGGCGGGGGTTACAAAGCGCGCGCCGGTGGCGAGCATATCGTGCCGAAACACAGCACCCAACTGATCGGCCTTCACTTTGCCGATATAGGCCGCGCGTCCGCCCAAGGAGGCAACGCCGGCAATCGTATTGCCCGCCGAGCCGCCGGAAAGTTCCACTGCGGGCGGCAGCAGCGCATAAATGCGCGCGGCTTGACCGGCATCAACCAGCGTCATCGAGCCTTTGACGAGACCGGCGTGCTCCAGGAAGGCATCGTCCACCCGCGCCAAAACATCGACAATCGCATTGCCGATCCCGACGACTTCCAACGGCGCACCGCCCATCCCATTCCTCCGCCCAAGCCCGCGCTAACCTTGCGAGCCGAGGGGCTCAAAATTCAGTCAGCATAAATCAAAAAGCCCGGCAGGGCCGGGTTGTTGCGGCGCGAGTATAGCGACGAAACTTGCCCTGGCAACCGCTTCTCGCGCAGGGCGGGCGCGCGTTACCCCTTTTATCTTAGCCCCCGCATCGCCATTCTGTTGAGGCAATGGAAAACAGCCGATTTTCGGCCCCAGTTTCCGGCCCTTGTGCAGTGCGGGATATGACGACGTGATTTCAGCCCTTCTTCTGGCGTTTCGCCAATTGCCCGACCCGAAGATTCGGACCGTGCTGATTCAATCCGTTCTGGCGGCGATTGCCGTGTTTGCGCTCCTGACCGTCGCAGTTGTGCTGCTGGTGGGGTTGTTGGGGCTAACCGGCGTCGGGTGGGTCGATTGGCTGATGGGGGTTTTCTCCGGCATTGTAAGCCTCACGGGGGCTTGGCTGTTCTTCCCGGTCGTCGTGATCGCGCTCACCTCCCTTTTTACCGATCGCGTTGCGGCGGCGGTGGAGGCGCGCCATTATCCGGCCCTGCCGACCCCGCGTCTGATTCCCTTGGCGGAAGAAGTGCGCGGCGCTTTGGCGCTGCTGGGCAAGGGGGTATTGCTTAATCTTGCCATTCTTCCGCTCTATTTTCTGACCGGCCCGATTGCGCCGTTTCTGTTTTACGCCGCCAATGGCTACCTGCTGGGGCGGGATTATTTCCAGTCCATCGCGCTGCGCCGCCTGCCGTTAGCGCAGGTGCAGGCAGTGGCGGGGCAACAGCAAAAGCGGATTTGGGGAGCCGGGATTGTCTTGGCGTTTTTAGGAACGGTGCCTTTTATCAATCTGTTGGTGCCAATTCTCGCAACCGCCTTTATGATCCATTTGTTCGAGCGTCTGCGGCAGCGAGGTGCCTTTTAGGGGCATGCGCTGCTTCATTGTGGGGGAAGGGACCGTCGGTCGTGATTTTTCGTCGTCCCAAAAAGGGCGGTTCATCGGGGGACGATACGTCTCCCGAAATAGAAGCCCTTGAAACGACTGGGGCTCTGCCAGATTCGGCGCTCACGGTAGGCGTGCCTGCGTCCACCCCTGAGCCCGAGGCTGTGGAACCTCCTAGCCCTGTTATTCCAGAGCCGGTGCGGAAACCCGCGACGCCGCTCTTTCCCCCGAAATCCGAGGGTATGCGAAAAATGCCAGACTATCCGACCCCTTCCGCTGCTGCGGCACCGTTGGGGCCAACTTTAAGCGCGCCCGGCCAAGCGCCGCGCCGCGCCGCCGTTCCAGCCATGCCGTCCCCCGGCACCCGCCCCGATTTCGAGGGGAAGCGCCTGACTGTGGGTAAGGACATTAGCCTGTCCGGGGAAATCAACTCCTGCGATATTCTCACCGTCGAAGGCCGGGTTGATGCCTCCCTGATCGGCGGGCGCGTGATCGAAGTCGCCGATGGCGGCTTCTTCAAAGGCAATGCCGAAATCGACGTGGCCGATATCGCTGGGAACTATGAGGGCGATCTCACGGTGCGCGAAAAGCTGACCGTGCGCGCCACGGGTCAAATCAAGGGCCGCGTGCGGTATCGCAAACTGGAAGTGGATCTGGGCGGCACGATTATCGGCGAAGTCGATATTATTCAAAGCTGAGCCACTGAGCGGCAGGAATGAGAAAGGGGACCTTTTGGTCCCCTTTTTTTATCCGCCGCGTTTTCCTTGCGTTGCCGCCGCCTTTTCTGCATCCCACCACCAGCGGTCGAAGCTTTCGCGCTGGAGGGTTTCGATGCCGGTACGGCTGTAATAGTCCCAATGGGCGTAGCGCGTCGTGCGACCGTAGAACTGCGGGATCACGTAATGGCCCCAGCGCAGGAGGCGGTCGAGCGCCCGCACCCGCGTCACCAGCGCTTCGCGGCTGGGGGCCTGGATGATCTGCTCCACGAGGGCATCGATCGCGGGATCTTTAATGCCGGCCAAGTTGCGCCCACCAGGAATATCGGCGGCGGCGGAACTGAAGAAATCGCGCTGCTCGTTCCCAGGACTGCTGGATTGCGGGAAAATTCCGACCACCATATCGAAATCATAGGCTTCGACGCGCTTTTGATACTGGCTAACATCCAATAGCCGCAGTTTTGCGGTCACGCCCAACTGCTCCAGGTTCTTGATGAAGGGCAGGGTGGAGCGCTCGAAGGCGGGATTATCGATGAGGATTTCGAAGCTCAGCGGCTGGCCCTTGGCGTCGCTCAGCTTGTTATTTTTCACCGTCCACCCGGCTTCGCGCAGCAGTCGGAGGGCCGTGCGCAGATTGTCGCGGATATTGCCGCTGCCGTCGGTTTTCGGCGGCAGATACTCGGCGGCGAAAACTTCGTCCGGAACCTTGCCCCGGAAGGGTTCCAGCAGGGCCAGCTCTTCCGGGTTCGGCAGGCCCCGCGCGCGCAACTCCGAATTATCGAAATAGCTGACGGTGCGGATCAACTGCCCGTCCGACAGCGTTTTATTCGTCCACTCGAAATCATAGGCATAGGCCAGGGCGGCGCGCAGTTTCGGATCGGCGAACAGCGCCCGGCGGGTATTGAAGACATACCCCTGCATGCCGCGCGGGCTGCTATCGCCGATTTCGGTGCGCTTTATTAATCCTTGGCGCACGGGCGGCTTATCGTAAGCAGTGGCCCAGCGCGACGAGGAGGTTTCTTGCCGTAAGGTAATATCGCCCGCCATCAGCGCTTCGAGGGCAACCCCGTCATCACGGTAATAATCGTAGCGCAGCACATCGAAATTATGATGGCCGCGCTGGGGGGGCAGATCTTTCGCCCAATAGTCGGGGTTGCGCGCGTAGGTGATGCTGCGGTTGGCGTCGACGCTTTTCACCATATAGGGGCCGGAGCCCAAGGGCACCTCCAGGCTACTCTGATCGAACGGGCGGTTGGCATAGAAGGCTGCGGCAAAGACCGGAAAATCACCGATAATCAGCGGCAGTTCGTGATTATTGCCGTCCTTGAAGCGAAAGATCACCGTGCGCGCGTCGGGCGTTTCCACCCCGGTCACATCGTTGAAATAGCTGCGGTAATGGGGGGTGCCCTTTTCCTTCAGCATTTTATAGCTGAAGGCCACATCCTGCGCCGTCACCGGGCTACCGTCATGGAACTTGGCTTCCGCGCGTAATTTGAAGGTGATCGAGGCGCGGTCGGGCGCAACATCAATCGTTTCGGCAAGCAGCCCGTAGCGCGTGAACGGCTCGTCGTCTGAAGCCACCGTCAGCGTGTCGAATAGCAGGCCGACGCCTGCGGCTGGCGTGCCTTTCAGAATGAAGCCATTCAGACTATCAAAGCCGCCTATCACGGCTTGCCGCACCTCGCCGCCCTTGGGTGCATTCGGGTTGACATAGTCGAAATGGGTAAAGCCAAGCTTATATTTCGGCTCCCCATACAGCGCCATCCCATGCACGGGGTCGGCCCCCGCCATCCCTGCACTCAAGCAGGCCAAGAGGCCCGCCGCCAGTGTCAACACCCGTGGCACACGCAGCATTCCATCTCCTGCCGGTTCGAACGCGCATCCCGCCCCAAGGGCCGGGACTTAATGGGTAAGGGTCGGCTCCGGGGCAAGGCCGCGCAGAAGGGTATCCAGCAGCGTCTCGATCATCAGTTCGGGGCTTGCAGCGGGATGGCCGCCCGATTTGATCAGCAGCGTCGCAAGACCGTGAACACTGGCCCATAACGTCGCCGTGATGGCGGCAGCATCGCCCGCGCGCAACTGGCCCGAGGCTTGGCAGCGCGCCACACCTTTTTCGAGGCTGCCATAGGCTTGTTCGCACAGGCTATCGCAGCATTCTTCCTGCTTTTTCTGGCAAACATCGCGCTTGGCTTCCGGCGGCAGCGTCATGAAGACGACGCGGTAATGGTCCGGGTAGGCCAGACCGAAGCGGATATAAGCCTCAAGCCCTTTGCGCAGGGCACAGAGCGGATCGGTGACAGGGCACATGACCGACTGAAGGTTTTCGAGCAGAATCCCGAAGGTTTCCTGCACCAGATTGTAAACCAACTCTTCCTTATTACGGAAATAGAGGTAGAGCGTCGTCGGCGTCACATTCAGCTTGGCCGCGATGTTGCGCATGGAGGTGCGGTCATAGCCCTCGGTGAGCATTAGTTCGCGTGCGGCGGCGAGAATCTCGGTCCGGCGATCTTGGCCACGCTCGGCGTGACTAAGCGTCTCCGCGCGGGCGGACCCTGTGGTGCTTGTGACAATCGAGATCGGAACAGCCGTCATCCCCAACCCTCCTAGGCTTCGGCGCGCTCCTGAATGGGCAATCGACGCGCCGCCGCCAGCTTTCATGCGCGAGTATACTAACTACCCGCCCCTTATGGTATGGGAACTTCATAAGACCGTAACAAGAGTTTTGGCCCGAAAAGCCCCAAAATTACCGAAAGTTCATGCAAAAAGGCCGCCGATCCGGGTGGGACCTGCGGCCTCTAGTCTCTCAACCCGCCTTAGGCCGGTTTACGGCAGCGGCTTGGGCGCGTCGCTCAGCGAGCGCATATAGGCGATGATCTGGGCGCGCTCTTCAGCCTTCTTGATCCCGGCGAAGGACATTTTCGTGCCCGGCGCATAGGCTTTCGGGTTGGCAAGGAACTTGTTTAGTTCCTCATAAGACCAATCCTGATCGGCCATCTTTTTCAGCGCATCCGAGTAAGCGAAGGTGGCGCTGTGGGCATGCTTGCCCCCCACAACGTCCCACAAGTTCGGGCCAACTTTATTGGCACCGCCCTTATCGAAGCCATGGCAGGCCGCGCATTTCTTGGCAGCGGCGGCACCCGCCGTAACATCGGCGCTGGCGAGCAGCGGCGCGATGGGCTCGATCGGTGCGTCGGGTGCAGGCGCACTGCCACCGGATGCCGCAGCGGGGGCGCCAACGCCTTCCACCACATACACATTCTTTTCGAGGGCATGCGGCTTAATCAACATGCCGCCCAGAATGCTGGCAACCATAGCCGTGATCCCTGCAACCAGAACGGCAGCGGCGATTTTATTCAGTTCGAAACTCGACATCGTTCTCTTCGACCCGTTTGCTCAGCGAATGGCCGGAAAATAGCCGCAAAGAACCGCGCTGTCCAATGTCACGATCATCAGGGGCGCGATTGACGGCGCGACCCCCCGTCGCACAGGGCCGTTTTGGCGAGGAATCGGGGGTGTGGAAAATGCAGAGCTTGTCGACACTTGCGAAGGCTAAGCTCTTGCTGCACAACAAATGCGCCCCGCTGGACGGGCGCTCGAAGGGTTCAAGATGTCGCTTAATCCGCTGATCGTAATTCCTTCCCGTCTCAAGGCCACCCGTTTGCCCGATAAGCCCTTGGCGGACATTCAAGGCGAGCCGATGATCGTTCATGTGTGGCGACGGGCGGTCGCGGCGGCGGTGGGGCCGGTGGTCGTGGCCTGCGGCGATCAGGCGATTTACGATGTGATTGTCGCGCGCGGCGGCAGTGCGGTGATGACCGATCCCGACCTGCCGTCGGGCTCCGACCGGGTGCAGGCGGCAGCGGCGGCGGTCGATCCCGATGGCGATTTCGATGTGATCATCAACTTGCAGGGCGATCTGCCGACGCTCGACCCCGCCATTTTGCGCGATGTGCTGCTTCCCTTGGAAAAGGACCCGGCGGTCGATATCGCCACCTTGGGCGTCGAAATTCACGAGGCGGCGGAATTCCATAACCCGAGTGTGGTGAAAATCGCCCTTGCCCGCGCGTCGGAAACCGACAGCCTGGGCCGCGCGCTCTATTTCTCCCGCGCGCCGATCCCGACCGGGGAGGGGCCGCATTACCACCATATCGGCATTTATGCCTATCGGCGGGCGGCGCTGGCGCGCTTCGTAACCCTGCCAGTGGCCGAGTTAGAAAGTTTGGAGCGGCTCGAACAGTTGCGCGCGCTCGCCAATGGCCTGCGCATCGACGTGAAAATCGTTCATACCAACCCGCTGGGGGTCGATACCCCCGCCGATCTGGAGCGCGCCCGCGCTTTGATCAACCGCGCGAATTAAGCCTGTTGCGCTCTTTGGAGAGATTATGACCGACCTTATCCGCCTCGTCGCTTTTCAGGGCCAGCCCGGCGCTTACTCCGATCTTGCGTGCCGCGCCTATTTTCCCGGCGTGGCCACGCTGCCGTGCCCGACCTTCGAGGATGCGCTGGCGGCGGTGCGCGACGGCGAGGCGGATCGGGCCATGATCCCCATCGAAAACTCGCTGGCGGGCCGGGTGGCCGACGTTCACCATCTTATGCCGAAATCGGGCCTGCATATCGTCGGTGAGCATTTTCAGCGCGTTAACCATCAGTTGCTTGCCCCGAAAGGCGCGACGCTCGACGGGATTCGCCGTGCCCGCAGCCATGTGCAGGCGCTGGGCCAGTGTCGGGGATTCCTGCGCGCCCAGGGGATCGAAGCCGTCGTCGACGCCGACACAGCGGGTTCCGCCCGGCAGGTGGCCGAGAAGGGCGATTTAACCGAGGCGGCGATTGCCTCCTCCCTGTGTGCGGATCTCTACGGGCTGGAGATTCTCAAAGCCGATATCGAAGACGCCAAGCATAACACCACCCGCATGCTGATCCTGGCGCGCGTCGCCGAAGTCCCCGATGTGGCCGAAGGCCCGTGCATCACCAGTTTCGTCTTCCGCGTCCGCTCGGTCCCGGCAGCCCTATATAAGGCACTCGGCGGGTTCGCCACCAACGGCATCAATCTGACGAAGCTCGAAAGCTACATGGTCGGTGGTAATTTCGTGGCGGCGCAGTTTTACGCCGATGCCGAAGGCCATGTTGATGAGCGTTCGATGCGTCTGGCTTTGGAGGAACTGCGCTTCTTTAGCCGAGAAGTGAAAGTGCTTGGCGTTTATCCAGCGAACCCCTTCCGGCAAACGGGTATGGCCGACCTCGGCGAATAGCCCGGCCCTTTCATAGTCTCACCTGCAACCAACGCGCGCCTCTTTACTTTGCGG
>NZ_JBILQX010000007.1:0-47287 GCF_044372965.1 Elstera sp.
GGGGGTATGGTTCGACATAATCCCCGCGCCGCGCAAGGCGACCATGAAGGCACCGTTGATCGTTCCCGTGCCGAAATTGAAAATCACATCGGGGCGGGCGGCTTGAATGCGGGCGGTGATCAGGCCAAAATCCCGCGTGTCGGCGGTCATATATTCTTCACCAACCATCTGGCCGCGCAGGGCGGTGATTTGCAGGCGCGTCAGTTGGGCCGCAATCCGCGCGTTCACGCCGTCGCTGCCGATAAAGAAAATGCGCCGCCCAAAAGTGTCCATCGACCATTTGATGACGGGGATGATCTGCTGGTTCGGCGCGGCCCCCAGCGAAAGAATATTCGGCGATTCCTCCATTCCCTCGGTGGGATAGGGGTAGACCAGCACCGAATCGGCGGCTTCCACCATCGGGCGTAGGCTTTTGCGGCAACCGGAGGTGGCGCAGCCGAAGAGCGCCGGGACTTTTTCCCGCTCCAGCAGCCGCTGCGCCCCCGCCAGGGCAACCGCGCTATCGGACTCGGTATCGACGACGATTGGCTCCAGCGGCCGGTTCAGCAATCCGCCCTTGGCGTTAATCTCTTGAATGGCAAGGCGCTGGGCTTTTTCCACATTGCGGTCGGCTACGGCCAGCGGCCCCGTGCGCGCGATGAGCAGGCCGATGCGAATGGGGCGATAGGTGGAGGGGGGGCCTTCCAGCGAAATACGCACCGCCCCCATCGCCGCCAGCGTCGCGAGGAGAGTGACGAAAACCCCAACCATAAACCCATTGCGCCGCCGCTGTGCCATCGCCCCCGCCTGTGTTGCGCCGCCATTCTGCGGCAGGGGCGGGGAGGCGTCTAGCACAGGGTTAGGGTGTGGTCGCCAAATCGGGCGGATCGGCGCGATAGGCTTCCCAGCCCTTGGCACGGAGTTGGCAGGCCGGGCAGGTGCCGCAACCGAAGCCCCAGGGGTGCAGGTGCTCGCGGTCGCCCAAATAGCAACTATGACTGTCGCGGCGGATGAGTTCGACGAGATCGACGCCGCCCAGGTCTTCCGCCAATTCCCAAGTGGCGGCTTTATCGAGCCACATCAGGGGGGTGTGCAGCACGAAGCGCCGATCCATGCCGAGGCCAAGGGCGACTTGCAGGGCTTTGATCGTATCGTCGCGGCAGTCGGGATAGCCGGAATAATCGGTCTCGCACATGCCGCCCACCAGATGCCGCGCGCCGCGCCGATAGGCCAGCGCAGCGGCGACGGTGAACATCAGAATGTTGCGGCCCGGAACGAAGGTATTCGGCAGCCCGGTTTGGGAGAATTGAATCGCCGCGTCCGAGGTCAGCGCCGTGTCGCTGATCGTGCCGACAACGCCGAGATCGAGTAAATGGTCCGGCCCCAGCTTGCCGCGCCACTGCGGAAACTGGGCGGCGATTTCGGCGCGCAGGGTGTCGCGGCACTCAAGTTCGACCTTATGGCGCTGGCCGTAATCAAAGCCGATGGTTTCGACGAGATCGAAGCGGTCGAGCGCCCAGGCAAGGCAGGTGGCGGAATCTTGGCCACCCGAGAAAAGCACCAATGCAGTTTCGGGAATTGCCATGATTAAGCCTCCTCACGGGTCGAATCGGGACCGAAGTAGGTGCATTTATCGCCGCTCGCCTGCCGCCACACCGCCACGCGGTTCAGGCCGGGCAGGCTGGGGGCGAGGTTTTTCCACAGATAAACGCAGAGGTTTTCCAGCGTTGCTGGGCCGAGGTTCGGCACGTCATCAAGAAACCGATGGTCAAGCTCGGCGCGCACGGCATCAAGGGCGCGGGCGAACAGTCCAAGATCAAGAATCATCCCGCTGACCGGGTCGGGCCTGCCGCGCACGGTGATTTCCGCGTGGTAGGTATGGCCGTGAATGCGTCGGCTGCTCTCGGTTTCGATTGTCCGCTCCAGCGTATGGGCGGCCTCGAAGTAAAATTGCTTGGAGAGTTCGAACACGGCTACGGAATCCCGATCATCTTGTGCGTTTGCAGGCTGAGGCGCCAGCGCGGGTGCGCTTGGCAATAGGCGACGGCGGCGGCGGTATGGCGGCTGCGCATCACGCCGCCATCGTTCAGCCCGTCCATCGGCTGGAGCCAATAATGGCTGAAAGCGTCGGCGTCCAGCCCGTCGAAGGTCTCAGGCGTCAGGGCGGTTTGCGGGAAGATCAGCTTTAGCTCGTGGCCGCGCTGCTGAACAAAGGGCGCACCCGCTTTCGGGCTGACGCAAATCCAATCGATCCCCTCAGGCGCGGGCAGACTGCCATTGGTTTCAACGGCAATGGTGAAGCCTTCCGCCTTCATCGCGGCGATCAGGGGCGCGTCCAATTGCAACAACGGCTCGCCGCCGGTGAACACCACATAGCGATAGGCACGGTCTGGACCCCAGAGAGCGCCGAGATGGGCGGCGAGGGTTTCCGCCTGCCCGAATTTGCCGCCGCCGCTGCCATCGGTGCCGACGAAATCGGTGTCGCAAAATTGGCAAACGGCATCGCTGCGGTCGGCTTCCCGACCACTCCACAGATTGCATCCGGTAAAGCGGCAAAACACTGCCGCACGCCCGGCTTGAGCCCCTTCCCCTTGCAGGGTTTTGAAGGCTTCCTTGACGCTATAAGACATGGGATAATCCTTTATCCCTGCCTTATAGCGAAGCGAAGGCCGGGAGGGCAGAGGGCTGCTGTGCAGGCTGCCATGCTTGACGCTTCTGCGTGCCCAGCTTATGTGAACCCCATGGCTTTACTTCCCATTCTCACCGCTCCAGACCCGCGCCTGAAGCAAAAAGCGCTCCCCGTCGGCACCGTCACCCCCGAGGTGCGCCGCCTGATGGACGATATGCTCGAAACCATGTACGTCGCGCCCGGCATCGGCCTTGCCGCGCCGCAGGTTGGCGTGCTGCGCCGGGTGATCGTGCTCGATATCTCGCCTGAGGCGGAAAAGCGCGCGCCGCTGCGCATGGCCGATCCCGAACTCGTGTGGGTGTCGGACCATGACGCGACCTTTGAAGAAGGGTGCCTGTCGGTGCCGCAGCATTATTCGGACGTCGCCCGCCCGGCGGAAATCCGTGTGCGCTACAAGGACGAGAATAATGTTGAGCGGGAGCTGGAGGCCAAGGGCCTGCTCGCCACCTGCATTCAGCACGAGATGGACCATCTCGATGGCGTCTTGTTCATCGATCATATTTCGGCGCTGAAGCGGAACATCATTCTGCGCAAATTGCTGAAAGTCAAAAAATCCGGCACGTCTGCCGCGCCCGTCGCGTAAAGGTTTCCCCATGCGCCTTGCCTTCATGGGGACGCCGGTGTTTGCGGCCCACGCGCTGGCGGCGCTGATCGCGGCGGGGCACGAGATCGTCGCCGTTTATGCCCAGCCCGCGCGTCCCGCCGGGCGCGGACAGAAGCCGCAACCCTCGCCGGTCGAGAGCCTGGCGCGGAAGCACGGATTGCCCGTATTCACGCCGGTCAGCCTGAAATTCTCCGACGAACAGGCGGCTTTTGCGGCCCTCAACCTTGATGCCGCCGTGGTTGCCGCCTATGGGCTGATCCTGCCGCGCGCGATTCTGGATGCGCCGAAACGCGGCTGTTTCAATATCCACGGCTCGCTGCTACCGCGCTGGCGCGGGGCCGCGCCGATCCAGCGGGCGATTCTGGCGGGCGACGGCGAAACCGGCATTACGATTATGCAGATGGAAGCGGGGCTCGATACCGGCCCGATGCTGCTAAAAGAGGCCCTGCCGATCACGGCGGAAACCACCGGCGGCAGCTTGCACGATGATTTGGCGGCGATGGGCGCGCGGCTGATGGTGCAGTATCTCGACAATCCCGACGCCTATCCGCCCGAGGTTCAGCCTGCGGAGGGCGTAACCTATGCCGCCAAGATCGATAAGGCCGAGCTCAAGCTTGATTGGTCCCTGCCCGCCGGGCACCTGGACCGCGTCATCCGCTGCTTTGCCCCACGTCCGGGCGCGTGGACGGAGATCAACGGCGAGCGGGTGAAGGTGCTGGCGGCGGAACTTGTCGCAGGGTCGGGGGCACCCGGCACCATACTTGATGCCGCCCTAGCGGTGGCGACGGGGGAGGGGGCTTTGCGCCTCACCCGCCTGCAACGCCCCGGTAAAGGCCAGGTTTTGGCCGATGATCTGTTGCGCGGCTGGGCGGTTCCGGCAGGTACGCGCCTTAGTTAATCCTGAAAGGATCGCTGAATGTCCCCCCCCGTCGTTCTCATTACCGGCGCCGGTCGCGGTATCGGCGCAGCTACGGCTAAGATTTTGGCCGAGCAAGGCGCGAAAGTGGGCGTGCTCGCGCGCCGCAAGGCCGATGCCGACGCGGTTGTGGCCGCGCTTCCTGAGGGCTCGGCCCTCGCCTTGGGGTGCGACGTGCGCGACCGGGCGGGGCTACGCGAGGCCCTTGAGGCGCTCGAAGAGGCTTTCGGTCCGCTGACGGCGCTGATCAACAACGCCGCCATCATCGGCCCGCTGGAAAATGTGCACGAGGCCGACCCGGATGTGTGGGCCGAAACCATCGACGTGAATCTGTCGGCGGCGCTGTGGGTTATTCAAGCGGTGCTGCCGGGGTTCTTGGCGCAGGGTAGCGGCACCATCGTCAATATCTCCTCGGGGGCCGCCCATAAGCCGATTGCGGGCTGGAGCGCCTATTGCGCCAGTAAGGCGGGGCTTGCGATGCTTACCCAGTCGCTGCACCTCGAATATGCGGCGGCGGGGGTGCGGGTTTTCGGGATTGCGCCGGGGGTAGTCGATACCGGCATGCAAACCGCTATCCGCGCTTCGGGCCACGCACCGGAGCGGCTTCGCGATCGCAGCAATCTGGCGCAACCGGACGCGCCCGCGAAGATAATCGCAGCGCTCTTATCTTCGGCGGCTGAGGAATTTCGCGGTCAAGAACTCGATGTTCGCAGTGAGCATCTGCAAAACATTATAAAATAGAGAAAGCCTCGCCCGGTTTTATTGCCCTCGGTCGGGTGTTTCCTGCCGATGCGGGATTGTCATAACCTCGTAAAAGTGGCACGCTCTTTCACCTAACAGGCCAAAGCGAAAAATAGCCTGAGAAAAACGAAAGCGCGCATAAGCGGCGCTTCGGGGGAGAGAATCATGCGCAACCAAACGGCCCAGTCCCGCTTTGGGATCAAAACCCGTCTGTATGGAACCTTTGCGCTCATCGCGTGCCTGACGGCGTTGAACGGCGGCGCGTCGTTCGTCTCGTTGACCGATACGGTGCGCGGGATCGGCAATCTTGGCGGCACGGTCCTACCGGCGGTTGTCTCCTCGCTCGAATTGGCCCAGGTGACGGCAAGTTTGCGGGCGGAAGCGCCGGGGCTTGCCCGCGTTGAAACCGCCGACGAGTTGAAAGCCCGCAGCCAGGCGGTAAGCGGTTTGGTCGCGAGCCAAAAAGAAAAACTCCAGCGCATGAGTGACATGATGCGCAGCGCGCCCGCTGTTCAGAAAATCACCGCGCTGAGTGCAGAGAATGAAACGCTGATTAAGCAACTGGCCGATTTGGGCGCGCAGCGCATTGTGATTCAGGAGCGGCTGGACAAAATCACCGTTGATACGATGTTCGACTTTGAGGATTTCAATGATTACGTGCGTCCGCTGATCGAGACCACGGAAATCGATCTGAAGCGCACGGTGCGCGCGCTCACGGAAGGCGGCCCTAAAACCGGCGAGTCGGCGCAAAAACTCTCGGCAACCGACCTGCCGACCCTGCGGGCTTTACTCGATATTCAATCGAACACCAACCTTGCCATTGGAATGATCACCTCTGGCGCCAGCGTGCCGCTCGGCAGCAGCTACGACACGTTGCAGCAGCGCTACAATTGGGCGGAGCATCGCATTAACACTGCCGTCGCCGCCTATCCTGACCCCGCCGACCGGGAGAAGCTGACCGCGCTGACGGGAACGATTTTAAAGCGCGCGCAAGGGGGCGACGGTGTGTTCGAGACACGCGTGCGCCAAGGAAAATTAGAAGAGCAACTAACGCAAACCGAAGCCAGTTTGGTCGCGGGATCGGAGGCGCTGGGCCAGATCGTTGCGGCGTTGGTCACGGAGCAACAGGCGACGGCGGGCGATACCGCGACGCAAACGGAGGCGCAGGCAACCCTGTCGCTCGGTGTGCAACTGGGGCTGAGCGTCGTGATGATCGTCTCCATCTTCCTGCTGGCGTGGCTTTACGTGGGCCGGTCGGTGATGCGGCGTTTGCAGCAGTTGGCCGAAGCGATGCGGCGGATTGCAGGCGGGCAGCTTGAGACCGACATCAACACGCGCGGCGGCGATGAAGTGGCGGCCATGTCGCAAGCCCTCCTCGTGTTTCGTGATACCGCGCGGGAGGTGGCGCAAGCCAATGCCCGCGTTGAAGCCGAGCGTGTGCAAGCCAGCCAAGAGCGGCGCGACGCCATGCTCTCCATGGCTACTATGTTTGAAGCCGACGTTCAGCAGGTGGCGACGCGCGTATCAGGCGCGGTCGAAAAAGTTTATGGCACCGTGCGCGCGATGAGCGATTTGACCGAACAGAACCGCAGCAAGGTGGATCAGGCGGTGGAAGCCGCCCATCAAGCCAATCACAGCGTCGGTCAAGCGGCGGCAGCGGCGGGGCAATTGTCGCAGTCGATTGCCGAAATCGCCCAACGGGTTAGCGAATCAGCCCATATGTCGGGCTCGGCGGTGCAGACGGTGACGGAAACCCGCACGACCGTTGAAGGGCTTTCGGCGGCGGCGTTACGCATTGGCACGGTGGTTGATCTCATTCATCAGGTCGCGGCGCAAACCAATCTGCTGGCGCTGAATGCGACCATCGAAGCCGCGCGCGCAGGCGATGCGGGCAAGGGCTTTGCCGTGGTCGCGGGCGAGGTGAAATCGCTCGCAACCCAAACGGCCAAAGCCACCGACGAAATTTCGGCCCAAATTGGCCAAGTCCAAACCATCGCCGAAACGGTTTCGCGGGCAATCCGGGACGTTCAGTCGGTTATCGTCGGCATCGAAGGGATTGGGGCGACGATTGCGGCAGCTGTAGACGAGCAAGATGCTTCCACCCGCGAAATTGCGCGCGGGTTGCATATTGCCGCCGAAAGCAGCACGGAAGCCGCGACGATTTTGGGGGATGTGACGCAAGCCGCCGCCGTTGTGGGGCGCTCGGCGGGGGAAAGCCTCGCGGCGGCGCAAATCCTGCGCGATGATACGGGGCATCTTTCGACCGAAGTGGATCGGTTTGTTTCGAAAGTTCGGATGGCGGTATAGGCTTATGAAGCGCAAAAAGCGCGCAAAAAAGAAGATTGAATGGCGGGAGGGAACCCTATGGCGCGTGCCACGTTGCAAGCAATTCGCCCCGATCTGCGGATGCAAACCGTTACAAACGACCGTCAGCAGGAGATTCTAAAACAGGCGCGCGCGAACGGGCGGGTAACGGTGGAAGATTTGGCGGCGCGCTTCGAGGTGACGCCGCAAACCATCCGTAAGGACCTCAACGATCTGTGTGAGCGGCGCTTGCTCTCGCGCGTGCATGGCGGGGCGATTATTTCGTCCGGCGTCAGCAATCTCGCCTATCAGGCCCGGCGCTTTGTGGCGCAGACCGAAAAAGAGGCGATTGGTCTGGCGGCGGCCCGCCACATCCCCAACCGCGCCTCGCTGTTCATCAACATCGGCACGACGACCGAAGAGGTCGCAAAAGCCCTCAGCCAGCACGAAGATTTGCTGGTGATTACCAATAATCTCAATGTGGCGACGCTTCTGTACCCGAACCCGCATATCGATGTGATCGTTGCGGGCGGGCCGGTGCGGCGGGTTGATGGCGCGGTGGTGGGCGAGGCGGCGGTTCAGTTCATCCATCAGTTTAAGGTCGATTATGCGGTTATCGGCGCGTCGGCGATTGATGACGAGGGCGCGCTGTTGGATTTCGATTATCGGGAAGTGCGCGTGTCGCGCGCGATTATCGAAAACGCGCGCCATGTGATCCTGGTGGCTGATAAAATGAAATTCGAGCGAACCGCGCCGGTGCGAATCGGTCATGTTTCGGAGATTGATCTCTTCGTTACCGACCGGCTTCCTGACGGAAAAATTGGCGATATCTGCCGCGAACATTCGGTGGAAGTGCAGGAAGTGGGCGGTTCGGAAGATGAGTTGGCGGTTTAAAGAAGGTTTCGATGGCACGAAACTGGCCGACCGCATATTTGTGTTATAAATGAACGGACGATATTTCGGCTCGATTTCGATGGCTTGGCTGAGGCCCTTAATAATTTATGCAAAATATCGCATTGCAGCACTGTGAATCCCTCTTGAGTTCGGATTGAGGCGCGAATACGATAAAACGAAATAAGGAAACGCGCGGGCGAAGATCCTGCGTTTGGGGGAGGAAAGATGGAGCAGGTCTACGACCTTGCGATCATCGGCGGTGGGATCAATGGCTGCGGTATCGCGCGGGACGCGGTAGGCCGGGGGCTAAAGACCTATCTGTGCGAGCAAAATGATCTGGCCAGCGGCACTTCGTCCTGGTCGACCAAGCTTATTCACGGCGGTTTGCGCTATCTGGAGCATTACGAGTTTCGGCTGGTGCGCGAAGCCCTGATTGAACGCGAAATTCTGTGGGCGCTGGCCCCGCATATTATTTGGCCGCTGCGCTTTGTGCTCCCGCATCACAAGGGCTTGCGCCCGCAATGGCTGCTGCGGCTCGGGCTGTTTCTCTACGATAATCTGGGCGGGCGGAAGCTTTTGCCCGGCACGCGCACGCTCGATCTGCGCCGGGATGCGGCGGGCACCCCGCTAAAGCCAGGGTTCGCGCGGGCGTTCGAATATTCCGATTGCTGGGTGCAGGATTCGCGCCTCGTCGTGCTAAACGCGATGGACGCAAAGGCGCGCGGGGCGCAGATCGAAACCGGGACGCGCTTTATCTCTGCCGAACGCCGGGCCGACCGGTGGCTGCTAGAGATGGAGCATCGGGATGGCACCCGGCAGCAGATCATCGCGAAAGCGCTGGTGAATGCGGCGGGGCCGTGGGTGGCGGACGTGCTGACCCAGCGCATCCGCTCGAACGGCACGGCGAAAGTGCGCCTCGTTCAAGGCTCGCACATTGTTGTTCGGAAGCTCTTCGATCACGACCGTTGCTATATTTTCCAGAATGGCGACGGGCGCATTATTTTCGCCATTCCCTACGAGCAGGATTTTACCCTGATTGGCACCACCGATCAGGATTATACGGGCGATCCGGCCAAAGTGGCGGCGACGCCCAAGGAAATTGCCTATCTTTGCTCCGCAGCCTCCGAGTATTTCGCCAAGCCCGTGACGGAAGCCGATGTGGTCTGGACCTATTCCGGCGTGCGCCCGCTCTACGATGATGGCGCGTCGAAAGCCCAGGAAGCGACGCGCGATTATGTGCTGACGCTCGACGCCCCCGGCACAGCCGCCCCGCTGCTCTCCGTCTTTGGCGGTAAAATCACCACCTACCGGCGCTTGGCCGAAGCGGTGCTGGAAAAACTTGGGCCGCATCTGCCGTCCGCGACGAAAAAGCCGAAAGGTTGGACCGGCGGGGAGCCGCTGCCCGGCGGCGATTTCCCCGTGACCGGGTTCGATGCCCTCGTGCAAGGCCTCCAGCAGCGCTATCCGTTTCTCAAAGCGGCGCATGCTTGGCGGCTCGCCCGCACCTATGGCACGCGCGCCGATCTTCTTTTAGGCGGGGCGAAAAGCCTTGCCGATCTCGGCCAAAGTTTCGGGGCCGATCTGACTGAACGTGAGGTTCTCTATTTGATGCGGGAAGAATGGGCGCGGACGGCAGATGATATTCTCTGGCGGCGCAGTAAACTCGGGTTGAAACTCGCCCCGACCGATGTGGCCGCGCTGATGCGCTTTATGGCCTCGGCAGGCGGTGCACCATGAGTCTCAGCCTGAAAAATATCTCCAAGCGCGTCATGGGTGAGGATCACATTACCGATGTGACGCTGACGCTGGATCGTGGCACGGTGAATGTTCTCCTGGGGCCGACGCTCGCGGGTAAAACCAGCCTGATGCGCCTGATGGCGGGGCTCGATAAATCGACCTCCGGCACGATGAGCTTCGATGGGCGCGATATCACCGGCCTTCCGGTGCGCAAGCGCTCGGTGGCGATGGTCTATCAGCAGTTCATCAATTACCCGACGCTGTCGGTCTTCGAAAACATCGTCTCGCCCCTGCGCGTGGCAGGTCTCGATAAGGTTGAAATCGAAAAGCGCGGGCGGGAAGCGGCGGCACTGATGCGGTTGGAGCCTTATTTGCAGCGCACGCCCTTGCAGCTTTCCGGCGGCCAGCAGCAGCGCACAGCAATTGCCCGCGCCCTGGTGAAAGGGGCCGATCTGGTGCTGATGGATGAGCCCTTGGCCAATCTGGACTATAAACTGCGCGAAGAATTGCGCGAGGAACTGCCGCGTATCTTCGGGGCAACGGGCAGCATTTTCGTTTATGCCACCACCGAACCCACGGAAGCGCTGCTGCTCGGCGGCCATACCGCGACGCTATGGGAAGGGCGGGTGACGCAGTTCGGGCGCACGGCGGATATTTACCGCGTACCGCAGGATCTGACGACCGCGAAAGTCCTGTCGGACCCGCCGCTGAACACGGTGTCGGTCTGGAAAAGCGGCAATACCTATCGCCTGCCCGATGGCAGCCAGTTTGAAACCGGGCGGTTCGCGGTTGCCGATGGGGCTTATATTTTCGGTTTTAGAGCCCATCACGCCGCGCTCACCGAGGGCGCTCATGGGGCGCTGACCTTGGCGGGCCATGTGGCCGTGTCGGAAATCACCGGGTCGGAAAGCTATATCCACGTCGATGCGGGGCAAGACCGCTGGGTTGCCCTGGCGCGCGGGGTGGTGAAGGTCGATCCCGGCGCGCCGATTCGCCTGTCGCTCGACCCCAAGCGGCTCTATCTCTTTTCCCCCAACGGTGCGCTCGTCGAAGCAGCCGATGCGGCCCTGGCAGCGTGAGGCGATCATGGCGCGCATAGACCTGCAAGACCTCGCCCATTCCTATCACCCGAACCCAGGGTCGGACGCGGATTACGCGCTGAAGCCGATGACGCGGACGTGGGACGACGGCGGCGCTTACGCGCTGCTCGGCCCGTCCGGCTGCGGCAAGACCACGCTGCTGAACATCATCTCCGGGCTGATTATTCCGTCGCGTGGCAAGATTTTGTTCGATGGGGTCGATGTTTCGACCCTGCCGACCGAAAAGCGCAACATCGCCCAGGTGTTCCAGTTCCCGGTCATCTACGACACAATGAGCGTTTACGATAATCTCGCCTTCCCCTTACGCAATCGCCGGGTGCCGGAGAAGGAAGTCGATGCCCGCGTGCGCGAGATTGCCGGAATGCTCGATTTGGGCCGCGATCTCTCCCGCCCCGCAACCGGTCTGACGGCGGACGCGAAACAGAAAATCTCGCTCGGGCGCGGGCTCGTGCGCTCGGACGTGTCGGCGATTCTGTTCGATGAGCCGCTGACCGTGATCGATCCGCACCTGAAGTGGGAGTTGCGCTCGAAGATCAAGGAATTGCATCGGCGCTTGCCGCTGACGCTGATTTACGTCACCCACGATCAAACCGAAGCGCTGACCATCGCCGATCAAGTGGTGGTGATGTACGACGGCGGGGTGATGCAAAGCGGCTCGCCGGAAGATTTATTCGAGCGGCCCGATCATACGTTCGTTGGGAAATTCATCGGCTCGCCGGGGATGAATATTCTCCCCTGCCGCCTGGAGGGGACCACGGCCTATGTGGGCGATCAAGCGATTGCCGCGCCGCATATCGGTCGTCCCACGGGGAACGGCCCGCTCGAACTCGGCATTCGCCCGGAATATGTCACCCTCGCGCCGCTTGGCACCGGGTTGCCGGTGCAGATCAAGCGCGTGGACGATCTGGGGCGCTCGCGCATCGCGCGGGTGGAACTCGCCGGCCAAGCGTTGATTGCCACCGTGCCAGAAGGGGCCGCGATCAACGGCACCGAGGCCAGCGTGGTGCTCGATCCGCGCGCACTGCATCTCTATGAAGGCGGCTTCCGCCGCGCGCCGACCGAGGAGGTGCGTCATGGATAAGACGGAAAATAACAAGGCTTGGCTGCTGGTACTGCCGGTCTTCCTGGTGGTGGCCTTCAGTGCGGTTCTACCGCTGATGACGGTCGTCAATTATTCGATGCAGGATACGTTCGGTAATAATCAGTTCTTCTGGAACGGCGTGGGCTGGTTCATCGAACTGTTGGACCCGAGTACGGACCTCGGCGGGCGCTTCTTCGATGCGCTGTGGCGGAACCTGCTGTTCTCCGGGATCATTCTTGCCATCGAAGTGCCCTTGGGAATCGCGGTGGCGCTCGCCATGCCGCGCCAGGGCTGGACGGTTGCGGCCTGTTTGATCGTCATGGCGCTACCGCTGCTCGTGCCGTGGAACGTTGTGGGCACGATTTGGCAGGTCTTCGCCCGCTCAGACATCGGCCTGTTCGGCGCGGTCGTGAATGGTCTCGGCATTCCCTATAATTATTCGCAGAATGCCCTTTCGGCCTGGGTGACGATTGTGCTGATGGACGTGTGGCACTGGACCTCGCTGGTCGCGCTGCTCTCCTACGCCGGGCTGAAGTCGATCCCCGACGCCTATTATCAGGCTGCGCGCATCGATGGGGCCTCGCGCTGGGCCGTGTTCCGCAAGATCCAACTGCCCAAAATGCGCCGCGTGCTGCTGATTGCCGTGCTGTTGCGCTTCATGGATAGTTTCATGATCTACACCGAGCCCTTCGTGGTGACGGGCGGAGGTCCTGGCAATTCCACCACTTTCCTCTCCATCGATTTGGTGAAGCTGGCGCTGGGGCAGTTCGACCTTGGCAAGGCCGCCGCCGTTTCGATTGTCTATAACCTCATCGTTCTGGCGGTCTGCTGGGTCTTCTATACCGTGATGACCCAGATGGATGCCAAAGGGCGGAGGAGTTAAACCATGCTCACACGCCGCCTTGTTATGGGGTCCTACCTCGTCTTCCTCATGTTGCCGATCTATTGGCTCATCAACATGAGTTTGAAGACGAATGCGGAAATTATCAGCGGGTATACCCTCTGGCCCCATACGCTGACCTTCGCCAATTACATCAAGATTTTCACCGATTCGTCCTGGTACTCGGGCTATTTGAACTCGCTGCAATATGTGGCGATCAATACGGTGCTGTCGATCTCGCTGGCGCTGCCCGCCGCCTATGCTTTCTCGCGGTATCGGTTCTTGGGCGATAAGCATCTGTTCTTTTGGCTGCTGTCGAACCGCATGGCCCCGCCCGCCGTGTTCGCGCTGCCGTTCTTCAATCTCTATTCGGCGATTGGGTTGTTCGATACGCCCTTTGCGGTAGCGCTGGCGCACTGTCTGTTCAATATCCCGCTCGCCGTGTGGATTTTGGAAGGCTTCATGTCGGGCGTGCCCAAGGAAATCGATGAAACCGCCTATATCGACGGTTATTCCTTCCCGCGCTTTTTCGTGAAGATTTTCATGCCGATGATCGCTTCGGGGATCGGCGTGTCGGCCTTCTTCTGCTTCATGTTTTCGTGGGTGGAACTGCTGCTGGCGCGCACGCTAACCAGTGTGGATACAAAACCCATTGCTGCCACGATGACGCGCACAATCTCCGCCGCTGGGATGGACTGGGGCCTGCTGGCCGCCGCCGGTGTGCTGACAATGGTGCCCGGTGCCATCGTCATCTGGTTCGTGCGCAATTACATCGCCAAGGGCTTTGCCCTGGGCCGCGTTTAGAGGAGCGCCCCCATGTCACATTTCGCTTGGATGGCCTGGACGTGGCAAACCGCCCTCTTTTTCGGCGGGATTGCTACCCTGCTGATAAGTCTAACCGTTTTGGCCGTGCTGCGGCCTGAGATTGAACGGGTGGGGGTCTTGCGCATCCCCACCACGCGGGGCGACCGCCTGTTCATCTCCTTGCTCGGCAGTGCCTTTATCCATCTCGCTTGGCTCGGGCTGATTTCGCCCGACGTCTGGTGGGCCTCAGGAGTTTCCCTGATCTATGCCGCAGCGGTATTCCGCTGGGTCTAGGGGCGACTTCGCTTAGAAGAAGACCGGATAATCCGGCGGACTAAAACTCAACAGGAGGAAGCCGATGACCCGTAACTTAATCATCTCCGTCTCAGCCGCCGCGATGCTGTTCGCAGCGGGCGCGGCGCGGGCGGATATGGAAGCCGCCAAGCGCTGGATCGATGGTGAATTCCAACCTTCGACGCTCTCGAAAGAAGAGCAGTTGAAGGAAATGGAATGGTTCATTAAAGCCGCCGAAGCCTTCAAGGGCATGGAAATCAATGTGGTGTCGGAAACGATCACCACCCATGAATATGAATCGAAGGTTCTGGCCAAGGCCTTCAGTGAAATCACCGGGATCAAGGTCACCCACGATCTCATCCAAGAAGGCGATGTGGTCGAAAAGATCCAGACTCAGATGCAGTCTGGCAAGAACATCTATGACGCCTGGATCAACGATTCCGATCTGATCGGCACCCACTTCCGGTATCAGCAGGCCGTGCCGCTGAGCGACTGGATGACGGGCGAAGGCAAGGACGTAACGCTGCCGACGTTGGATATTAACGATTTTATCGGGAAATCCTTCACCACCGGCCCGGACGGTAAGCTGTATCAGCTCCCCGACCAGCAGTTCGCCAACCTCTATTGGTTCCGGTATGATTGGTTCAACCGCGCCGACTTGAAGGAAAAATTCAAGGCGAAATACGGCTACGATCTGGGCGTTCCGGTCAATTGGTCCGCCTATGAAGATATCGCCGAATTCTTCACCAACGACGTGAAGGAAATCGACGGCGTCAAAGTCTACGGCCATATGGACTACGGTAAGAAAGACCCGTCCTTGGGCTGGCGCTTCACCGATGCGTGGCTCTCGATGGCGGGGAACGGCGATCGGGGCCTGCCGAACGGTAAGCCGGTCGACGAATGGGGCATTCGCATGGACGGTTGCCGTCCCACCGGCTCGTCCATCGAGCGCGGCGGCGACACCAATGGCCCGGCGGCGGTTTACTCCATCACCAAATATCTGGAATGGCTGAAGAAATACTCCCCGCCGCAGTCGCAAGGGATGACCTTCTCGGAAGCGGGTCCGGTTCCGGCGCAAGGCAATATCGCCCAGCAAATGTTCTGGTACACCGCCTTCACCGCCGACATGGTCAAGCCGGGCCTGGCCGTGATGAATGCCGATGGTACGCCGAAATGGCGCATGGCCCCCTCGCCGAAAGGCTCCTATTGGAAAGAGGGCATGAAGCTTGGGTATCAGGACGCCGGTTCTTGGACCCTGCTGAAATCGACCCCGGTGGATCGCCGTAAGGCCGCGTGGCTCTACGCTCAGTTCACCGTGTCGAAGACCGCCAGCCTGAAGAAAAGCCATGTGGGCCTGACGTTCGTTCGTCAGTCCGACATTTGGGATAAGAGCTTCACCGAACGCGCGCCCAAACTGGGCGGCCTGATCGAATTCTACCGCTCGCCCGCGCGCGTGCAGTGGACGCCGACCGGGAACAACGTGCCGGATTATCCGAAGCTGGCCCAACTCTGGTGGCAGAACATCGGCGATGCTTCGTCGGGCGCAAAAACCCCGCAAGCCGCGATGGATGCTCTGGCGGCAGCCCAGGATTCGGTCATGGAACGTCTGGAACGCTCGGGCGTTCAGGGCGATTGCGGGCCGAAGCTAAACCCGAAGACCACGGCGGAAGATTGGTTCAAGAAAGCTGAAGCGGCGGGCACGCTCGCACCGCAACGCAAGCTGGCCAACGAAAAGCCGAAGGGTGAAACCATCGACTACGACACGCTGATTAAATCCTGGCCGGCGACCCCGCCGACCAAGGGCTAATCTCGCGTTAGGTCAAGGAGGGCGCTTCTCGCAAGGGAAGCGCCTTTTTTTTGTCAGGGCTGCGTTACCAGCGATTGCCAGAGCGCGATAAACCCTTGCTGGTGCAGCGCGTCGGAATAGGCCAGCAGGGTGGCGTCGAGGGCGATGGGGCGTAAGGGGCCGGTTGCCTGCTCTTTGATTGTCGCCGGGCTCAGGCCGGGGGCGGGGATGGGCAGAATGGCCGAGAGATAGGTTTCCCGCGCTAGAATGGTTTGCGCGTCGGACGATAGCAGAAAATCGATGAAGCGGGCGGCGGTGCGCGGATGGGCGGCACTGCGCAGGATCATGGCGACGCGGGCGATAACCAGGGTGTAATCGGCGGGATAGATCAGATCGATTTCCGCCCCCGCCGCTTGGCGCTGGGTGGCGTAGGAGCCGAGAACATTGAAGGCAAGGCTAACATCGCCCCGGTCCAGCGCGTTCAGCATATCGCCCGAACAGCAGTAGGTTTTCAGCCCATGCTGGGCGAGACGGGTGACGAAGGGCGCCCATTGGCTATTGGTGGCGTGGTCGATTTTACCCAGGATATTGCCGAGCCCGCTGGTGATGGGATCATAGGTTGCCACGGGGCCAAGTCCGAAATTTTCCTCCGCGAGAAGCGCGAGCAACGCGGCGCGGCTGGTCGGCAGCTTGCGCCCGGCGAAGGCGCGGCGGCTGGCGACGAAAATCAGCGGCTCATAGGTGAAGCCGAAGGCCGAATCGGCAAAGCGCGCCCAGGGCGGCAGCCGCGCGGTCGCCGCCGAGCGATGGGGTAAGGCGTAGCCATCGTTAGCAAGCCGGAACTGCCGGTCAATCGCCGAACTAATGATGATATCGGGCGTGAACGGCAAGGTTCCGTCGAGAATCGCCTGATGCAGCGGCACCGTATCCATTTCGTGATAGGTGACGCTGGTGTCGCGCGCTTGCTGCTCGAAGGCGGCGATGAGCGGGGCGAAGGCGGCGCGGTCGGTCGAGCCGACGATGACGAGCGGCTCGGCGTGCGCAATTCCCGCAAAGAGAAGCAGTAGGGTTAAAATACGCATCATTTTTGCGTCTCCCCCTCGGGTAGGTGCGGAAAGCGCAAGGTGACGGCAAGACCGCCGCCGTCGGCGTTCAACAAATCGATCTGGCCGCCGTGGCCGCGCACAACGCGCTGGACGATGGCAAGCCCCAAGCCGCTGCCGCCCAACCGATCGGCTGGAAGCCGGGACGAGCCGCGCTCGAACCGGCGCAGCACGCGCGGGCGGTCTTCCGGCGCAATCCCCGGTCCATAATCGCGGACGGTTACGTTGAGATGGTTAGCATCGCTGTGCAAATTGATCTCCACCGGCCCAGTGGCGGGGCCATATTTCAACGCATTATCGATGAGGTTGCGCAGGGCATCGGCCAAAGCGCCGCGATCCCCCAAAATTTCTGCCGTAGCGCTGGTGTCGTCGGAAATGAAGAGCCTGAGACTGGTATCGCCCGCGCCGCCTAAACGGTCGTTGATAACATCGGCGCAGAGCCGGGCGAGCGCCAGCGGCGTGCGCGGGGTGAGTTCCAGCCGGTTGCCGATGGTCGCGTCGGTCAGCAGTTGATCGGCAATACGGGCGGCGCTGCGGGCATTGCGCAGAATCCGCTGAAGCTGTTCCTGCTGTGCCGGGGTGGCATCGCGCAAGGCAACCTCCGTTTGCGTGATGACGCTGGCGAGCGGCGTGCGCACTTGATGGGTGGCGTCGGCAAGGAAAGTGCGCGTTTCGGTGAGGGAGCTTTCAAAGCGCGCAAGCAGGCTATTCAGCGCCCGTTGCAGCGGTTGAATTTCCTCCGGCACGGGTTGGCGCAGGGGGGTGAAGTCGCGCGGGTCGCGGTCGGCGATCACTTGCTTCAAATCGACAATCGGGCGCAGCGCTTCCGTTACCGCCAGCCCGATCATGGCGGCGGCGGCCCCAGCCAGCACAAGCAGGCCGAGCACGGCATAGCCGCCCATTTCAAGCGCCTGGGCTTGGCGCTGCACCAGGGTTTGCGCCACCAGCGTCACCGCCCAGCGCGGCCGCTCCCCTTGGGTCAGCAGGCGGCGCACGGCGACGAGGCGGATCGGGACGTCCTTATAAGTGGTGGTGACGAACTGGGGCTCACTCGCGTCCTGGCGCGCGTCCGGCGCGGGGGGCGGGAGCAGATCGGGGTAGCCGGTAATCGTGCGGCCATCGTCGTCGAGCAGCCGATAGAAAACGCGATCATCGGTCAGGCGGGCGAGCATAGCGAAGGCCGAGGGCGGCACATCGGCGCGCAACGCATTCCCTTCCAGCCGGAACCCTTCGGCCAGGGTGAGGGCGGAGGCCGAGAGAAGGTGATCGAAGGCCCGCTCGCTCGCGGTATTGGCATAGCGCCAGGCGAGCGTGCCCAGCAGCCCGAGCAGCACGATCAGCGCTACACCCAAGCGCCGATACAGCCGCCGCCGCAGCGCCCCCGGCTTAGGGGGAGGCGGGCGGCGTAAGTTCGGCCACATAACCCAAGCCACGAATCGTGCGAATGGTGAAATCGCTCGCCTCCAGCTTCCGCCGCAAGCGCGACACGTAAAGCTCCACCGCGTTCAACCCCACCTCCTCGTCGTGGCTGAACAGGCGTTCGAGAATCTGATCCTTGCTGACGATGCGGTTACGGCTGGCGACGAAATACTCGAGCAAGCGAAACTCCCGCCGCCCCAACTCGAGCCCGACCGGCCCCACCGAAGCGCGTTTCGCCGCGCCATCGAAGGTGAAGTTACCGAGGCGAATCACCGAGGCGGCAAGCCCGCCGTGGCGGCGCAGCAGCGCCTGCAAGCGGGCTTCAAGCTCGCGCAGATCGAAGGGTTTGCTGAGGTAATCGTCGGCCCCCAGGGCGAAATGCTGCAACTTATCCTCAAGCCCGGCCCGCGCGCTGATAATCAACACGGGCGGCGCGGGCGTCTGCTGGCGCAAATCCTGGAGAACATGGCTGCCGCTATCGTCGGGCAGGCCAAGGTCGAGCAGCACGGCGTCATAGACCGTCACCGCCAGATAATCGCGCGCGGCGGCGGCGGTTCCGGCGAGATCAACCGCATGGCCCTGGTCGGCGAAATGGCGGCGCACGGCGTGGGCCAAATCTTCCGCATCCTCGATGACCAGCAACCGCATCCCTCCCCCTTTCCGCATCCTTCGGGCGTCTTTTTGCGCCTCCGACAGCTTGATGACAGTTCCCTGCTCTATACGAGAAACAGGGTCGCTAGAATACCCGTCAAAAATTTAGGGAGAAAACCATGCGTCCGTCCTCCGTTCGTCTGCTGCTGACTTCAAGCGCGGTGAGCCTGCTGCTCGTCGCGGGCATCGCCAATGCTGCCGAAATTCCAGCGGGCTATCCCGCCGATTACAGCAAAACCATCGAAGCCGCCGTGAAAGAAGGCAAGGTTTCGATCTATTCGACCACCGATTCGGCCCTCGCCAGCGGCTTGGTGAAGGATTTCGAAGCGGCTTTTCCGGGAATCAAGGTCGATTACAGCGATCTGAACTCGACCGAGCTTTATAATCGTTTCATCGCCGAAGTCGCCTCGGGCCAAGGCACCGCCGATGTCACCTGGTCGTCGGCGCCCGATCTGCAAGTAAAGCTGGCCTCGGGCGGTTATGCACTGGCCTATCAATCGCCGGAAGCCAAGCATCTGCCGGATTGGGCGATTTACCGCGATATGGTCTATGGCACCACCGCCGAGCCGGTAACGATCATCTACAACAAGCGCATGTTGCCCGAAGCCGATGTGCCAACGTCGCATGAAGCCCTGCTGACGCTGCTGCAAACCAAAGGCGCGAGCCTGAAGGATAAGGTTGCCGCCTATGATCCCGAACGCTCGGGCGTTGGTTTTTACTTCTTCAATCAGGATGAGTTTTTCTGGAAGAAGGCGTGGGATCTGAATAAAGCACTCGGGCAAGTCTCGCTGAAGACCTATACCTCGGCGGGCGCGATGGTGGAAAAAGTCACCTCGGGCGAGCATTCCATTGCCTATGGTATCTTTGGCTCCTACGCCCTGTCGCGCCAAGCAAAAGACCCGAACCTTGGCATCATCATGCCCAAGGATTTCACCCTGGTCACGACGCGCGCCGCCTTCGTGCCCGCGAAAGCCAAGAACCCGAACGCGGGGAAAGTCTTCCTCGATTATCTGCTGTCGGTGCGCGCGCAAAAGCTGATTGCGGGCGAAGCGCAATTGTTCGCCGTGCGCGACGATGTTACCGAAGGTGTGACGATCAAAACCGTCCAGAACGCCGTTGGCAAAGCCGTCACCCCGATTGCGCTCGATGATGCGCTGCTCGACGGGCTCGACCAAGTCAAACGCCTGCGCTTCTTGAAGCAATGGCAGCAGGCCATGAAGGGCCAATAAGCCCTTTCCTACTTCTTTTCTATGTATCGAGACCGGGCGCGAGCCGTCCGGTCTCCTCTTCTCTTGTAAGGGCGCGGCTTCGGGCGCGCCGGAAATGGCCGTGCTATGCGAAATTTTCGCTGGGCGACCTTGGGCCTGACAACTTTGGTTGTTCTCGCCCCCGTCGTCCTCATTCTCTATCAAAGCTTTCTCAGCGGGCCGTTCTTTGAAGCGCGCACCCATCTGACCTTCTCCGCCTATGAGTTTATCTGGGAGGATGATGATTTTTGGGAAGCCTTGCGCGTTTCGGCCTTTTTGGCGGGCCTGATGACCGTCATCGCCGTGCCGCTCGGCGTTATCCTCGCTTTCCTGATTACGCGCACGAATGTGCCGGGGCGGCGGATTCTGGAGCCGATGGTTCTGGTGCCGGTGTTCATGTCGTCGGTGGTTCTGGCGTTTGGCTATGTGGTGACTCTGGGGCCGGTGGGGTTCGTCTCGCTCTTCGCCAAACAGCTTTTCGGCTTCGTGCCCTGGTCGATCTACTCGATCACCGCCATTGGCGTCGTTGCCGGGCTAACCCATGTGCCGCATGTGTATCTTTATGCCTCGGCGGCGCTGCGCAACCTGGGGTCGGATATCGAGGAAGCCGCGCGGATTGCGGGGGCAAGCCCCTGGTATGTGGCCGTTTCGGTCAGCCTGCCGATGATTATGCCGGTCGTGCTCTATGCCGCCGTGCTGGTGTTCTTCCTCGGCTTCGAGCTGTTCGGCCTGCCGCTGGTGCTGGGCGACCCGCAAGGGGTGCTGGTGCTCTCCACATATCTCTATAAGCTCACCAATAAGCTCGGCGTGCCCTCCTATCAGTTGATGGCCGTCGTCGTCGTGGCGATTGTCATTATCGCTATTCCATTGATTGCCTTGCAGCGCTGGTTGCTACGCCACGCTAACCGCTATGTCTCGATTAAGGGCAAGGCGAGCCGCCATCAGCCGATCGATCTGGGGCGCTGGCGCTGGGCGGCCTTCGCGGTGATCTTCCTGTGGTTCTTCGTGACCGTGGTCATTCCGCTGGCGGGGATTCTCTTACGCTCGCTGGTCAGCCGTTGGGGCGAGGGGGTCGATCTCTTCTCGGTGCTCACGCTCGACCATTTCCGCGAGTTGGCGAATTATCCGAACGTCACGCGCGCAATTATCAATACGCTCGGGATTGCCTCCATCGGCGGGGCTATGGCGGTGGCCGCCTATGGTGCGATTGCGATTGCCATGCACCGCTGGCCCTCGCCCTTGGCGAAGCTGGTGGATGCGATTGCGATGGTGCCGCGCGCCATGCCGGGGCTGGTCGCCGGGTTGGCGATGCTGTGGATCTTCCTGTTCGTGCCCATCCTCAACCCGTTCCGCAGTACGATGCTGTCGATCTGGCTCGCCTATTCGGTGGTCTGGTTCGCCTATGGGCTGCGGATCATCTCCGGCACACTCATGCAGCTTGCGCCGGAGTTGGAAGAAGCCGGGCGGACGGTGGGGGCCTCCGCAGGCCGCGTTGCGCGCGATGTAACCCTACCGCTGGCCCGCCAAGGCATGTTTGCCGCTTGGCTGCTGATCTTCCTGATTTTCGCGCGCGAATATTCGACGGGGGTTTATTTGCTGGGGCCGGGGACGGAAGTTATCGGGTCGCTGATGGTTTCCCTGTGGGGGACGGGCGCGATCGATCTCGTCTCGGCGCTCGCGGTGGTCAATACCCTCATTATCGTGTCGGGGCTGGCTCTTGCCCTGCGCTTCGGAGTTAAACTCAATGGCTGATATTCAAATCGACCAACTCCGCCTGCGCTATGGCGCGGTGGAGGTGCTGAAGGGCGTTTCCTTCACTGCAAATGCGGGCAGCATTATCGCCCTGCTCGGGGCCTCCGGGTCCGGCAAGACGACTTTGCTACGCGCTCTTGCCGGGCTGGAACAGCCGTCGGCGGGTAAAATCATCCTGTCCGGGGCGACGCTCTATGACTCCGAGGCGAGCATTAATCTTGCGCCGGAAGCGCGCGGCCTGGGGCTGGTGTTCCAATCCTACGCGCTCTGGCCGCACAAGACCGTCGCTGAAAATGTCGGCTATCCGTTGAAGCTGCGCAAAATCGGCCGGGCGGAACTTGACCAACGGGTGAAGGACGCGCTGGATGGCGTGGGCCTCGGTAAGCTCGCCGAACGCTACCCGCATCAGCTTTCCGGCGGTCAGCAGCAGCGCGTTGCCTTGGCCCGCGCGCTCGTCTATGCGCCGAAGGTGATTTTGCTCGACGAGCCGCTGTCGAACCTCGACGCCAAACTGCGCGAAGAAGCGCGGATTTGGCTGCGGCGGCTGATTAACGAGCGCGGCCTATCGGCGATCTGCGTCACCCACGATCAGGTGGAAGCGATGGCCTTGGCCGATCGGATTCTGCTGCTCAACGGCGGTCGGGTCGATCAAGACGGCAGCCCGCGCGAGATTTACCAGAAGCCCGCCTCGCTCTTCGCGGCTGAATTCATGGGGTCGAACAATCACCTGCAAGGGCGCGTGACCCATGTGGATGGGGGCCGGGTGACGATCGACGTTGCCGGGCAAAGCTTCACGGGCCGCGCCCAACAGCCGCTGACGATGGGGCAGCCGGTGGTGGTGATTCTGCGCACCGAAAAAATCGGGCTGCTTCCTGCGACGGCGGCCGAGGGTATCCTCGCGCCGGTCATCGATTCGCTCTACTTGGGTGAACGGTTGGAAGTCGTCTGCCAGTTAGGCGATGTGCTGTTACGCGCCTATAGCCAGGAAGAATCCGAACCCGACCGGCAGGTGCGCCTGCATATTCCGGAAGAGGCGCTATGGGTCTATCTCGCGCCGGAAACCAGTATCGACTAAGGTTTGCAGCGGGTGCGGTCGCTCAGCCGACCGCACCCGCTGCAGCGATCTATCCGCTTACAGCGGTGCCGATCCGCGGCAGGGCTTGTTCGTCGCTGTCGAACAGGTGCGTTGCGGCAGGATCGATCCAAGCGGAAACCTGACTGCCGACGGCAAGCGCGGTTTCGCCGGGGGCCTCTAGCGTCACCCAGGTGCCATCGCCTAACGTTCCATAGAGGAAGGTCTGGCTGCCGAGGCGCTCCACCGCTTGAACATTCAACTTAATTTCGACGCCGCCCTGGGCGGTAAGGCTCAAGTGTTCCGGGCGAATGCCGAGGGTTACGCCGCCGTTCGCGGCGAGCGCGCCTTTGGCCAGGCGCGGCACCAGCAAATTATGACCCGATCCCAAGGTGACGGTAACGCCATTCGCCGCGACCGAGGCAACCTTAACCGGGATAAAATTCATGGCCGGGGAGCCAATGAACCCGGCGACGAATTTATTCGCGGGGGCGTGGTATAGCTCTAGCGGCGCGCCGACCTGTTCAATGCGGCCCGCGCGTAAAACCACGATTTTATCGGCCAGCGTCATGGCTTCCACTTGATCGTGGGTGACATAGACCATCGTGGCGTTCAGTTCGCGGTGCAGGCGGGCGATTTCGATGCGCATTTGCACGCGCAAGGCTGTGTCGAGGTTCGACAGCGGCTCGTCGAACAAAAAAACCTTAGGGTCGCGCACAATGCAGCGGCCAATCGCAACCCGCTGGCGTTGGCCGCCCGAAAGCTGGCGGGGGCGGCGATCCAGCAGCGGTTCGAGCTGCAAAATGCGGGCGGCTTCGGCCAAGCGCCGGGCGATATCGGCTTTCGGCATTTTCGCCATCCGCAGCCCAAACGTCATATTCTCCGCGACCGTCATGTGCGGGTAAAGCGCGTAGGATTGGAACACCATCGAGGTGCCGCGCTCCACGGGTTGCAGATCATTGGCGCGCACGCCATCGATCATCAAATCGCCCGAGGAAATTTCCTCAAGCCCGGCGATCATGCGCAGCAGGGTGGATTTTCCGCAGCCCGAGGGGCCGACGAAAACGACGAACTCGCGCGAGGCGATGCTGAGATCAATCCCGTGCAGAACATCAACATTGCCGAAGCTTTTGGTCAGCCGCGAGAGGGTTACATCAGCCATTATTCTACTCCCTCGGGATCATGAGACGCAGACCGCTCCCAAGCGGCAACCTGCTGCGGCAGAACACGCGCACTGCCGATGCGATAGCGCACCCCGGCAACCCCTTCGGCGGGGCCATGCCAGGGGTCGGAACCATAGTTGAAGGCGAAGGTTAGGGCACCGCGACGGCGCAGGCGCACCGTTTCCGGAACCGGGTGGAGCGTTAGCCCCACCGCTTCCGCCCAGGGGGCCAGCACCGCGCGCAGAAAATCACTGTCGGGCAACCCATGCCAACTATAGACGCGGCCTGCGCCGTGGCGCTGTTCGCGTAAGGCGGGCCAGCCGTCGCTAAACGTCGCCAGAACCTTGGCGCTACCGTTCGTCGCCTCGCGCCAGCCGCGCGTTTGATAGGTCTCGCCATGCCAGCTAACGGGTTCGGCAAAGGCCGGATCGAGCGATTCCACCCGCTCCACGCGGAAACCCGCCAAATCGGCCAAAGTCCCCGGCGGCAGATTGGCGGGAATATGCAGATTTTCGGTCTTGGAGCCCGCGCGCGGCCCCAGCACCAGGGTAGCGCCACCAGCGACGGCCTCGGTCAAGCGCGCGGCCAAAGCGTCCGACACCATCGGCGCGGCGGGGGCCAGGATCAGGCGATAGCCGCTCAGATCCCCATCCGGGCTGACGAAATCGACATCCAACCCCAAGCGCCTTACGGCCTGATACCAGTCGAACACCAGATGCTTGAAGGAATATTCGCGCCCCTGCGGATGGGCCGTAAGCAACCAGTCGGCGGCATAATCGAAGAGAATGGCGACGGGGGCGCGGGTCGACTCTGGCATCGGCAGGCTGGCGGCTTCAATCGCAACCGCCCCGGCCTCGGCATAGCCCGGCGCGGGTTCGCTATCGGGCCGTAGCAGCCCCGCGTGCATTTGCTCCTGGGCGAAGGGAACCTGCCGCCAGCGGAAATAGGTGACGACTTCTGCCCCATGCGCGAAGGCTTCCCAGGTCCAGAGCCGAACCATGCCGGGAAGAGGCGCGGGATTGTGGAAGGCCCAATTCACCGGCCCCGGCTGCTGCTCCATCACCCACCACCGCCCCCGACCCACGGCGCGGTAGAGATCGTGATGAAAGGCCGCAATATCGGGGTGCCCTGTGCGCTGCCAGCGCTGACGTTCCTCTGGCGGCAGGCGCAACAAAGTATCGGTAAAGCCGAGCGGGTAGGAATCCCAGGTGGCGAAATCCAAATCGCCCGCCACTTTGAAATGATCAAACTCGGTAATGAAGCCCATATAATTATGGCTCAAATCCTGTCCCGGCGCGTAGCGGCGTAGAATATCGGCTTTGAGCTTATTGAAGCTCACCACTTGGTCCGACGCGAAGCGGTAGAAATCCAGCCACGCGCTTGGGTTGGCTTCGGTTACGGTCAGGTTGGGCAATTCGGCTTCGTCAAAATCCCGCAGTTCCATACTCCAGAACACGGTCCCCCACGCCTGATTGAGCGCGTCAATCGTGCCGTAGCGCGTGCGCAGCCAGTCTTGAAACGCCCGGCGTGCTACCGGCGAGTAGGAGCGAATCGTATCGTGGCAGCCATATTCATTATCGAGTTGCCAAGCCATGATATGGGGGTTTTGCCCATAGCGTTTGGCCAAGACTTCGGTAATGCGCGCCACTTCGCGCCGATAGCCTTCGTGGCTGAAATCATAGTGCCGCCGGGAGCCGAACCCGCGCGGGCGGCCCTCCCGATCATAGGCGATCATATCGGGCATCCGGTCGATCAGCCATTTCGGCGGGGTCGTCGTCGGGGTGCCGAGAACGATTTTGAGCCCGGCCCCGCCTAAGGTTTCAATCGCCCGGTCCAGCCATTCGAAGCGATACTCGCCCGGCGTGGGTTCCAGCCGCGTCCAGGCAAATTCCCCAATGCGGACAATGCGAATGCCAAGCTCGACCATGCGCCGGGCATCGTCGGCCCATTGGCTTTCGGCCCAATGTTCGGGGTAGTAACAAACGCCTAAGGTTGCGGTCGTGCTCATGATTGGGGCTCTAGTGCGAAGATAAGCGCCTGATCGGGCGCACGGAGATCAAGAAGCAGGCCGATGTGCTGAAGCGCCTCGGCGGAGAAATTTTGCCCAGCCAGTCCCTCCGGCACGGCGAAGGGGGCCTGTGTGCTGAGGTGATAGAAGGCTCCCGCCGGAAGCCCCGGCAGTTTGACGGTCAGGGGCACTTGGCTGTAGCTGCGGGAGATGATCGTAACCCGCGCGGCCCCGGTTTGCGGGTCCAGCAGCATCCAGCCGATGGCCCGCGCGTCCGGCAGGGGCAGGAAATGGGTTTCCGCCCGCTGCTGTAATGATCGGTCGGCCTTAAAATGCGCAATTAGCGCCGCCAGGGTCGCGCGCTCCTCGGGGCCAAGGCCGCGAATATCCCATTCGATGCCCATATGCCCGGCCAGCGCGACCGCGCCGCGCGTTTGCAGCGGTAAGCGCCGCCCGCTCGTGTGGCACTCGGCCGGGCCGATGTGGCTACCCATCACCTCGGGCGGGAAGAACAGGCTGAAGCCGCGTTGAATATCCGCCCGGTCGTGGGCGTCATTGCTGTCGGAGGTCCAGACCCGATCCGTCCGGCGCAGAATGCCCCAATCCGCCCGCGCGCCGCCGCTGGCGCAGCTTTCGATTTCAACGGCGGGATGGGCGGCGCGCAGCCGGTCGATCAACCCATAGAGCGCGCGGGTTTGCGCGGGCGTGACCCAGCCGTTGACGGGGCTATAGGCGGGGGCAAGGTCGCGGTTCATATCCCATTTCAAATAGGCAATCGGCGTTTCGCGCAGCAGCCGATCCAAGTGCGCAAACAGATACTCGATCACCTCCGGGCGGGTGAGATCGAGCCCCAATTGATGGCGCGCCGTCGGCTGCGCAGCGCCGGGGACATGCAGGCACCAATCGGGATGGGTGCGGTATAAATCGCTGTCGGGATTGACCATTTCGGGCTCAACCCACAGGCCCATCGCCATCCCCGCCGCCTGGATTTCCGCCGCGATGGGGCCGAGACCGTGGGGATACAGCGCAGCATCGGGCGTCCAATCGCCAAGGCCCGCGCGGTCCGACCGCCGCCCCCGGAACCAGCCATCATCCAGCACAAAGCGCTCCACTCCCACGTCCGCCGCCGCCGCAATCAGGGCCGAGAGCGCCGCGCGATCGTGATTAAAGTAAAGCGCCTCCCAAGTATTGAGATGCACCGGGCGCGGGCGCGTTTGGGCGGGCAGAATATGGGTGCGGGTGTGCGTGTGGGTTTGGCGGCGCAGATCGTTAAGCCCATCGGCGGTAAAGATAACTGCCTCGGGGCTGTAATAGGTTTCGCCAACAGCCAGCGTGAGCGCCCCGCCCGCGAAGGCTTCGCCCAGTTGCATCAGCCTTTGCCCATCGGGCAGGGCATCGATACGCAGGCTATGATCCCCGGACCAGGCGAGATGCGCCGCCGTGATCCAGCCCTTCTGATCGGAAAACCCCGGCGCACCGCACACAATCGCCGGAAACCCATCGTGACCGGGCCGCCCGCGCCGACTGGTGCGCTCGAAACTTCCGGCGGGAAGGGTGAGCCGAGGCGTTTGGAACTCATTACACCAAGTGCCGCTGAACGTTAGAATCTCGGTGGCGTCGCTCGGCAGCGGTAGCGTAACGGCGCAGCAGCGCAGCAGCGTGAGCGGCGCGCTTCCCTCGTTCGTCACCCGAACGGAAACGGTAAGGCCGCCACTTTCGGCCAGCGTCAGCGTTTGTTCCCATCGAAGACCGGCGGCGACCAGCGTCACCTGCGCCGTTGCGTCGGTTTGGGTCAGCGTTGCGTTCTGCCACTGGATCGGCGGGCGCCCGGCGCAGGCAAGCCCTGGCGTGCCCCAAAAACCCCAGCCTTCCACCGGGCAGAGGGGAAGGGGCGGCGGCGAATCCAGCGACGCATTCGGAACCGGGCGACGCTGAAGCACGGGAGCGGTGTCGGCATCCGGCAGGGGTGGGCCGAAGGCGTGCCAGCGCAGTTCCTCCCCGCCGGTCAGGATAAGCTGGCGCGGCCCGGCACGAAGCGAAACCGCCCCCGTCATTCCTTCGTGGCCCCCAAGGTGAGCCCGGCGATGAAATGGCGTTGCATCATAAAGAAGATCGAAACGGGCAGCAGGGCGGCGATGATCGAGCCCGCCGAAATCAACTGCCACGACGAGACCCACATGCCCTTCAGCGATTGTAAGCCCGCCGTGACCGGGCGCACCGCATCGGTTTGCGCCAGCACCAGCGCCCAGAAATAATCATTCCAGACGAAGGTGAAAATCAGCACCGCAAGGGCGGCCAGCGCCGGGCGCACCAGGGGAAGGATGATGCGGAAGAAAATATTCACTTCCGAAACGCCCTCCATCCGCGCGGCTTCGATCAGCGCATCGGGTAGGGCTTTGATGAAGTTCCGCATGAAGAGGGTACAAAAGCCGGACTGGAAGGCGATGTGAAACGCCACCAACCCGCCAATCGAATCATACATCCCGAGGCCGATCATCAAATCGCGCACCGGAATCATCAAAATCTGGAACGGAATGAAGTTTCCGGCAATAAACATGGCGAAGAGGATGATATTGCCGCGAAACTTATACTTTGCCAGGGCAAACCCCGCCATTGCCGCCAGCGCAATCGACCCGATCACCGTGGGGACGGTAATCAAGACCGAGTTCAGCAGGAAAGTCGCCATCGGTGTGGTGGTGAAGACGGCGCTATAGTTTTCGATCAGCAAAAACTTCGACGGCCAGCCCCATAGATTGCCCTTACTAATATCTTCCAAGGATCGCACCGAAGTTAGCGCAATCGCCAGCAGCGGAATCAACCACAAAATAAGAGAAATAATGACCGCAACCCGGTAGCTGACAACCGCCCAGGGGCCTTTGGTGTGAATGGGTGCGGGGAACATTATTCAGCCTCCTTCCGCAGCATGGAAACCAGGAAGAACGCGATGTAAATATCCATAATCAGGAACAGAACCGTGGCAATCGCCGCGCCATAGCCCATGCGATAGGCAAAGATCGCCTGTTCGTACATGAAGTACCCGAGCACGGTCGAGCTATCGTAAGGGCCGCCGTTGGTCATAATGGCGACCAAATCGAAACTCCGCAGGGCCCCAATCACCGTCACAACAACCGCAATGAAGGTGGCGGGCCGGAGTTGCGGCAGGATGATATTCCAAAACATCGGGAAGCCCTTACACCCGTCCATTCGGGCGGCTTCAATAAGCTCGGGGTTAACGTTATTCAGCCCCGTCAAATACAGAATCATGCAGTAAGCGATTTGCGGCCAAAGCCCGGCAACGATAATGGCATAAGTCACCATATGTTCATCCCCCAAGGGGGCGATGCCGGGTAGGCCAACCGCATTCAAAACAACGTTCAGCAAACCAAAATTCGGATCATAGAACCACGAGAAAATAACCCCAACGACGACCTGAGAGATCACGAAAGGGAAGAAAAACAGCGCTTTAA
This sequence comes from Elstera sp., assembly GCF_044372965.1. Lineage (NCBI taxonomy): Bacteria > Pseudomonadati > Pseudomonadota > Alphaproteobacteria > Rhodospirillales > Rhodospirillaceae > Elstera > Elstera sp. Next base: position 29,692 of record NZ_JBILQX010000007.1, read on the forward strand.
CCAGCCGCATGCCCGGCATTTGCTGATTGAGAAAAAGCGCAATCAGCAATCCGCCCACGGGGGCGAGCAGGTAGAGGATGAGCCATTTAACGTTATTGGATAGCGCAGTATAAAATTTCTCGTCCGAAAATAATTCCCGATAATTATCAAGACCAATGAAAACCTTCGGCCCCAACCCATCCCATTCGTGAAAGCTGATCCAGACACTGGAGAGAATCGGCCAGACAACAAACAGCAGAAAGGCTGCCAGCGCCGGGCTGAGAAACATCATCGGCGCGAGGGTTTTTTCGTACCGCCGCCAAAAACTGCGGCGCGGCGCGGGCCGGGATAGGCTGACGGAGGATGTCATGATCGCGTCCACGGGGCTAGCGCCTCTTCAGAATGCCCGAAGAAGTGCTCGTTCTGAAAAGGAGAGTTTGCCTGGAAATCACGCACGGGCGTCAAGCCCCCCGGCGGGCCGAAGCCTGCCAGGGGGTAAGTATCGAGATGGTCGCGTTTACTGTTTGAAGACTTGCTTACGACGGGCTTCCAGGCGCGTCAGGATTTCATCCCCACGGTCCGGGATAATCATGAATTCCTGGAAGGCTTTCATACCTTCCTGGGCCAAGCTGGGGTCCGTATCGCGGTCATAGAACTGGGCCGTACCGGCGGCGGCGGACAGCATTTTATACCCAGCCTGCAAGAAACGATCATCGGTCGGCTTGGCGTCTTTATTCGTCGGGATTTGACGTAGCACAGCGTTCAACTCGGTCTGCACATCGGCCCGCATGTAGAAGGCGAGGAATTTTTTCGCATCAACCTTGTTCTTCGCCCGTGTCGGAATATGGACCGTATCCGTCGGCGCATCCTCGAACATCGGCTGATCGCCAATTTTCGGGAATTGGAAGAAATCCATCTTGTCGCGCACATCCGCCGGGAATTCCGGCGTAATGAAATTGCCGATCAAATACATCGCACCCTTGCCCTGGTAGAACAGCGGCTGCGATTCTTGCCACGTGTAAGAGGCATGATTTTCGATGAAGTAACCGGGGCGGATCAACTCGGCCCACTTATCGAATACGGCTTTTACGCCCGCGTCATTATAGGGCACCTGACCGGCCATCAGCTTCATATGGTAATCCATACCATTGACGCGCAGGTTGAGGTAATCGAACCAGCCCGCCGTGGGCCATAGCGCCTTCGAGCCGATCACGATGGGGGCAACGCCGCTGGCTTTCAGCTTCGCGCAAGCATCGAGAAACTCGGCCCAAGTCTTCGGCGGCTGCTGAATACCAGCCTTCTCGAACAGGTCCTTCCGGTAATAGAGGCCCCAGTTATAATAGGTGTAGGGCACGCCGTATTGTTTGCCATCGACGGTTACAGAACCTACGGTGGAGGGCATCGCTTCGGCGGCTTTATTCGCCTTCCAAACGTCGCTTACGTCTTCAAAAAGTTTACGATCGACGAAAAACTTCATCCGCTCGCCCGCATACCAGTACACAACGTCCGGCGACTCGCCCGCCAGCCAGTTCCGGATGGAGGTTTTATAGCTTTCTTTATCGAAAACGTTCAGTTTTACGTCGATATCGGGATTTTCTTTTTTGAATTTCTCGATAAGGGCTTCCATGCCCTTACGCGGCGCGGGATCGGATTGATCCGAGTTAATCACCAGCGTGCCTGCCAGCGCGGTGGTGCTGAGGCCGACGGCAAAGAGTGCCGTCGTGGCAAAACGCAAAAACTTAGTCATGGTGTCCCCCTAAAGTTTTTTTCAGTTTGTTGGCTGCCTGCACCGGAGACGCGCTTTGATATCCAGAGTCTCCGAACCGAACGCCGCATCCGATTTGTCGAGATTTGCGACTTTTTGCCGCATTTTTCCCGCGAATCGAACGCTAGCAGATTATTGTATGATGAATAAAGGATAATTTGATAGGCGCTCGCCGGGCTCAAGCATGCGGCACACCATCGGCAACCCCAGGCACGGGCGAGGGCCAGAGTGGGGCGGTGTTAAACTTCTAGCGGCGATCATGAGAAGGAGGGGGAGCCCAACGGGCGAAATAAGGGCTGGTGCGCTAAGCCATGGTCCGGCTTGCCCAACACAAAAATCGATATTTTCATTGAAAAATAATGGTGCCGACTCGCGGAATTGAACCGCGGACCTACTGATTACGAATCAGTTGCTCTACCCCTGAGCTAAGTCGGCATCGTCATTGCTGGGGAAACCCTCAGGCGATGCGGGGCGCACATTATCGCCGAGGGGCGGGGGGTGCAAGGGGGAATTCGTGGCGAGTCCCGAGAAATTTAGGCCAGGGCTCAGGTCCGCCGATTGACGCCGTCGATCCGCCAGCCGGGGCCGATAGCATCGATCCGGGTCAGCGACCAAGGATCGATGGTAAAGCTCTGGGCGGCTTTGAGCGGTGGCGGCGTGCCCGTCTCGGTGAGCGCGAGGGCGAGGGCGGCGCGCACCGTGCCCGCGTGGGCGACCACAATCAGGTCGAGCCCCGCATGGTCCTGCGCAAGTGCGCCGATGGCGGTGGCGGTGCGGCGGAATTGTTCCGCAAAACTCTCGCCGCCGGGCGGAGCGAGATTGACCGGATCGGCCCAGAAGGCGCGATAGCCAGCATCGCCGCGCTCCCAAAGATCGCTATGACGCTGGCCGGTCCAAGCGCCGAAATCCTGCTCGGCCAGGGCGTCGAGGACGAGCGGGCGGGTGTGGGTGAGGGCTTTCACCGTTTGGCGGGCGCGTAAGGTGGGGGAGGAAATCCACAGGGCGCGGTCGGGCAGCGTGCGGCGCAGGGCCTGGGCGCGCAGCAGGTCCGAAATATCGGCGTCCGCACCGATATCGGGGATGGTGCCGTCGGCGGAGGTGGGAACGGGCGCGTGGCGCAGCCACCAGAAGCGGGTGATCGGGGTCATCGGGCGACCAATACGCAGAGAAGAAGAATTTCGGCAAGCTGCTGGCTCGCCCCCAAAGTGTCGCCGGTGAAGCCCTGGATTTGCCAGCGGCAGAGCTTTCGAAGGGTGGCCCAAACGACGAGCAGCCCAAGGGCGACCGGCAGAAGGGCATCCCAGCCGATCAACAGCGGGGGCAGCAGCAGCGTTGGCAGGGTTGCGCGCAGCGTGATCGGCAGCGCGTCCGTGGCGGCAACCGATGCCGTCAGGCCGCCGCCATCCTCCACGGCACGGGCGGGGGGCAGGCCGATCCGCAAGGCCGAGAGCAGCCAGCGGGAAGCGCCTTGGGCGACGGCGAGCGCGGCAATCGCCCCCTCCGGCGGCAGCGCCGCGATCAGCCCGGCGCGGGCGAGCAGGGACAGCATCAGCGCCGCGCCGCCATAGGTGCCGAGCCGACTGTCGCGCATAATCTCCAGTTTCCGCGCGCGGGTGAAACCGCCGCCGAAGCCATCGGCCATATCGGCCAGCCCATCTTCATGCAGCGCGCCGGTGAGCAGCAGTTGCGCGGCAAGGGCGGCGGCTGCCGCGACCAAAGGCGGCAGGCCAAGGCTCGTAAGCCCCCAAAAAACGGCCCCCGTGGCGGCTCCGACCAATGCGCCGACGAGCGGGAACATATCGCCCGCTTCGGCGATTTCCGACGCTTCGGGCGCGGGATCGAGCGGCACGGGCAGGCGCGTGAGAAACATCAGGGCGAGGCGGAAGCGGCGTGAAAAGGGGGGTATCACGATGGGCGGACGGCTTCCCAAAAAGAGTCTAAAACGGGACAAACAGACTGGCGGACAATCGGGCGCATGGCAATCGCTTGTGGTTGGCGTCCGGCCCGGCTATAGGGGGCTAAGGCATGTCTCCTGTTCAGTGTTTTCGTGTTATTCGGAAAGGTGCGTTCGCATGAGTTCCACGCCGTCGTCCGGTCGTCCCGCCAATGATACGCCCGCTCCCGATGCACCGGTAACGCTGGATGAGCTGCGCGCGCTGTTCGATAAATTGCCGGGGCCGGATTTGGCGGCGGCGAGCGCGGTCGCCACCCGCGAGGCGCAATTGACCAAACCTGCCGGGGCCTTGGGGCGGCTTGAAGATTTCAGCCAGTGGCTCGCGGCCTGGCAGGGACGGGCAACGCCGAAGCTGACGCGCCCGCGCGTGGCGGTGTTCGTGGCCAATCACGGGATCGCCGACCGGGGCGTTTCGGCCTATCCCGCATCCGTCACCAAGCAAATGGTGGAAAATTTCGTTCAGGGCGGGGCGGCGATTAATCAGCTCTGCACGCTGATCGATGCGGATTTGCGCGTTTATGAGTTGGATCTCGACGCGCCGACGCAGGATTTCGTCGACGCCCCGGCGATGAACGAGCAGGAATGCGCCCGCGCCATGGCCTACGGCATGATGGCGGTGGAGCAGGGCATTGATGTGCTGTGCCTGGGCGAAATGGGCATTGGCAATACGACCGTAGCGGCTGCGCTCTGCCACGGTCTTTATGGCGGTAACGCGAGCGATTGGGTTGGCCCCGGCACGGGCGTCACCGGCACCGCGTTCGACACGAAGCTCCAGGTAGTGACGGCGGGCGTCGCCCGGCACCGCGACCGGCTAACGGCGGCGGGCACGGACAAGGACCCGATGCAGTGGCTAGCAGCGGTTGGTGGGTTGGAGATTGCGGCACTCTGCGGCGCGATTCTGGCCGCACGCATGGGCCGCACGCCGGTTCTGCTGGATGGTTATGTCGTCACGGCGGCGGCGGCGGTGCTGCATAAGATCGATCCGCGCGCCATCGACCATTGCCTCGTCGCCCATCTGTCGGCGGAGCCCGCGCATCGGCTGCTGTGCGAGAAAATCGGCAAGCGTCCGGTGCTCGATCTCGGCATGCGCCTTGGCGAAGGCACCGGCGCGGCTTTGGCGGTGACGATTTTGAAGGCGGCAGTCGATTGCCACACCGGCATGGCGACCTTCGAGCAGGCGGGCGTGAGCGGCCCCGTTTAATTATTTTTAAAAAAACGCGACGCCTGTCGAAATCGGGCAGGGTCGCGGCTCATGGGATCGAGAGGGAGCGTTTTCCTCTCCTCCCCGGGCAGGGCTCGGGGGGATTGTTCAGCCGATGGAGACTTCCCCCATGCAGTACATGATCATTTTCAGCGAAACCGAAACCGAGTTCGCCCAGCGCACCGACCCGCAATTGAGCGGGGCCTATTGGGGCGCGTGGGGTGCCTATATTGGCGCGCTTCAGGCGTCGGGAATCGTGCTCAGCGGTAACGGCCTTCAGCCGCCCCATACGGCAACCACCGTGCGGGTGCGCGACGGCAAACGCCACGTGCAAGATGGGCCGTTCGCCGATTCGAAGGAACAGCTTGCGGGCTATTTCATCATTGAGGTGCCGGATCTCGATACCGCCCTCGATTGGGCGGCGCGCGCGCCGTCGGCCAGCTATGCTTCGGTCGAAGTACGCCCGGTCTTGCCGCCGATGCAAGCCCCCGGCGCGTAAAGCTCATCCCCAATGGAGGCGCAGCGCACGGCAGAAACGGTCGCCCGCGCCTCCTATGGTCGCCTGATCGCGCTTCTCGCCGCCCGTAGCCGTGATATTGCGGCGGCAGAAGACGCGCTGGCCGAAGCGTTTCGCAAAGCCCTCGAACTCTGGCCGGGGCAAGGCGTTCCGGAGCGGCCCGAAGCGTGGCTGCTCACGGTGGCCCGCCATCACCTCGATCACGGCTACCGACACGCCCAGGTGCGGGCGGGGGCGGTGGCCACGCTCGATCTTCTTTATGAAGAAGCCGGGGAGCGCGAACCCTCGGCTTTTCCTGACGAACGGTTGAAGCTGTTGTTTGTCTGCGCCCATCCGGCCATCGACCCCGCCAGCCGCACGCCGCTGATGCTGCAATGTGTGCTGGGGCTCGATGCGGCGCGGATCGGCGCGGCGTTTCTGGTGCCTGCCGCGACGATGGGGCAACGGCTGGTGCGGGCGAAGGCGAAAATCCGCGATGCCGGGATTGGGTTCCAAACTCCCGACGCCGCCGACCTGCCCGAGCGGCTGGAGGCGGTGCTCGCCGCCATCTATGCGGCCTATGGGACGAGTTGGGACGCGGTTCCGGGCAGCGACGGCGCAACGGGGCTTGCGGAAGAGGCGCTGTATCTTTCGCGGCTAGTGGTGGGGCTCTTGCCCGGCCAGCCGGAAGCCTTGGGGCTGCTCGCCCTCATTCTCTACTGCGCGGCGCGGGCGGGCGCGCGGCGGGATGCGGCGGGGGCGTTCGTTCCGCTGGCCGAGCAAGACCCGGCGCTGTGGTCGCGGGCGCTGCTAATTGAGGCGGAGGCGGCGCTGACCCAGGCGGCGCGGTTCGGCAAGATCGGACGGTTTCAGACGGAAGCCGCCATTCAATCCTTCCACGTTCAAAAAAAGCGCCTTGGGTTTGCGCCCGCTCCGGCGCTGGTCGCGCTTTATGATCTTTTGGTACAGCACAGCCCCTCCATCGGCGCGGCAGTGGCGCGGGCGGCGGCCCATGCCGAGGCGTTCGGGCCAGAGGCGGGATTAACTCACTTGAACGCGCTTGCCCCGGAGGATATCGACCGCTACCAGCCCTATTGGGCGGCGCGGGCGCATTTTTTGCGGCTCGCCGGGCAAGGAGAGGCGGCCGCCGAAGCCTTTCACCGGGCAATGGATTTGACTCAAGATCCGGCGGTTCGGGCCTATTTAACCCGGCAAACTCAAGCGCTCTGAGCCCTCACATGGCAGATCTGCACTGTTGCATTGCAACATTGCTTGACAATGGGGCGCGGTAAGGTCAGGTTCCCAGACACTTTTTGACAGCGCGTGATCGCCCGAGATCGTGTCGGCTCTTCTTTTTGAAGAATGCGGCAAACCAGCGGCGACCTGTCATTATCCAATCCCGATAGGGCGGCCCGGACACGCGGGGGGCGTCTTTACACCCCCGCTCCGTCCCCGGCCTCCTATGTTAGGCCGGGCTGAGCCTGCTTTGCGAGATTTTCTCCACATGACGTCTTTTGCTGACCTGGGCTTGAACCAGGCCCTTCTCGATACTTTGATTAAAGAAGGCTATGAAACGCCGACGCCAATTCAGGCCGGGGCGATTCCCATTCTGCTCGCAGGCAAGGATTTGCTTGGGATTGCCCAAACGGGCACCGGCAAAACGGCGGCTTTCGCGCTGCCGATTCTGCATAAATTGAGCCTGACCAACCAACGCCCGTTCAAGCGTTCGGTGCGCACGCTGATTCTGAGCCCGACGCGCGAACTGGCCAGCCAGATCGCCGATAATATCCGCCAATATGGCCGCAATCTGCCCCTGTCGGTGGCGGTGGCCTTCGGTGGTCAGCCGATTTTCCGTCAGATCCGTGCGCTGGAACGCGGTGTGGATATTCTGGTGGCAACGCCGGGCCGTTTGCTCGATCTCGTCAGCCAGCACGCCGTGTTCCTCGATAAGGTGGACACGCTGGTGCTCGATGAAGCCGATCAGATGCTCGATCTTGGCTTTATTCACCCGATCCGCCAGATCGTCAGCATGATCCAGCGCGAACGCCAAACCCTGTTGTTCTCGGCCACCATGCCGGACAGCATCGCCCGCCTCGCCAAAGACCTGCTGAACCAGCCGGAACGCGTGGAAGTGACCCCGGTCGCCACCACGGCGGAACGCATCGTTCAGAAGGCCATTTTCGTGGACCGCGACGACAAGCGCGCTCTGCTGGCCGATCTGCTCAACGATCCGGTCATCACGCGCTCGCTGGTGTTCACCCGCACGAAGCACGGTGCCGATAAGGTGGTTCGCCATCTCGATAGCGTTGGCATTCGCTCGGAAGCCATTCACGGCAACAAGTCGCAGCCGCAGCGTGAACGCGCTCTGGCCGCCTTCCGCAACGGTCACGTAACCGTGCTGATCGCGACCGACATCGCCGCACGCGGTATCGATGTCGATGGCGTCAGCCATGTCATCAACTTCGATCTGCCGAATGTGCCGGAACAATATGTTCACCGTATTGGCCGTACGGGCCGTGCAGGCCGCGAAGGCGAAGCGATTTCGTTGGTCGAACATGAAGATCGTTCGTTCCTGCGCAGCATCGAAGGCCTGATCCGTCAGCGCCTGCCGATCGATGACCGTCGTCGCGAACCGCGTGATGATCATGATCGTTCGTTCGGTGCGCCGAAGCGCCCGGTGGGTCGCAGCGGTGGCGGCGGTGGCCGTCCCAGCGGTAACGGCGGCGGTTATGCCGGTCGTGGTGGCGATAATCGTTTCGGCGACAATCGCGGCCCGCGTTCGGACCGTCCGGCGGCCGCCCGTGGCGGTGAAGAACGCTCGCGTTCGCTTGGGGATCGTCCGCAAGGCGACCGCCCCTATGCAGACCGTCCGCGCACGGATCGCCCGCAGGGAGATCGTCCGTTCGGGGATCGTCCGCGTTCGGATCGCCCGCAGGGTGAGCGTCCGTATGGCGACCGCCCGCGTGCCGACCGTCCGCAAGGCGAGCGTTCCTTCGGAGATCGTCCGCGCGGCGACCGCCCGCAGGGTGAACGTCCCCATGGCGACCGTCCGCGCACGGACCGCCCGCAAGGCGAACGCGCTTTTGGGGATCGTCCGCGCAGCCAAGCCGCTGCCGGTCGTCCCGCTGGTGGCAAGCCTGCGGGTCGTGGCCCGGCACGTCGCCCGGCCTAAGGTTAGCCTTTCGGTCTAAGCTTTAGCGAACCGCCCCATCCTCAGCCGAGGGTGGGGCGGTTTTCGTTTGCGGCGTTTCCGATCCATATATTTGACTTTGGCAATCAAATTAGATGCTATGATCAAATATATAATGGAGGGGACCATGCAAACCGAACCGGACCTCGGGCAGATCGATCAAATCCGCGCCTTCAACCGATTCTACACGGCGAAAATCGGCGTGCTGGAGGAAGGGCTGCTGGAGAGCCCCTATTCGCTCACGGAAGCGCGCGTGCTTTATGAGCTTGCCCACCGCGACGGGCTGACGGCGACGGATTTGGGGCGGGATTTGGGGCTTGATCCCGGCTACCTAAGCCGCCTGCTGAAGAAGTTTCAAGCGCAAGGGCTGCTTGCGCGCCACCGCTCCCATCAGGACGGGCGGCAACAGGTGCTCGCGCTCACCGGCGCGGGCCGCGCCCGCTTTGCGCCGCTGGAGGAAAAATCCCGCGCCGAGGTGGCGGAGCTGCTGCGCCCGCTCGCCAACGCCGACCGCGCCCGGCTGGACGCGGCAATGAAAGCCATTCGGCATTTACTCGACCCTGGTCAAAGCGCCAGCGATGCCGTCATTCGCCCCCATCGGCCCGGCGATTTGGGTTGGATCATCCACCGGCAAACGCGGCTCTATACCGAGGAATTTGGCTGGGACGGTAGTTTCGAAGCGATGCTGGCGGAGATCGCGGCGCGCTTCATCGCGACCCAGCAGCCTTCGAAGGAAGCCTGCTGGGTCGCGGAGCGGAACGGCGAAATTCTCGGCTCGGTGATGCTGGTAGAGCATTCCCCCGGCGTCGCCCAATTGCGCATTCTCTATGTGGAAGCTTTCGCGCGCGGTCTCGGTCTCGGGGCGCGGTTGGTGGCGACGTGCGACGATTTCGCCCGCGTGGCGGGCTACGGCAAAATCATCCTCTGGACCAACTCAATCCTGCTCCCGGCGCGGCGGCTCTATGAGGCGGCGGGCTATCGGCTGATCGAATCGGAAGCCCATGAGAGTTTTGGACAGAAGCTGATCGGCGAAACGTGGGAAAAACTGCTGTAGGTCATTCTCCCGTTTGCAACAATTTCCCCGCCTTGCGCGCCGCGTTGAAGCAGCGGTGAAACACATAGGCGGCCCCGACCATATAGACCGCGTTCAGCCCGATAGCGGCGAGCAGATGGTTCCAAGGGACGGGCTTGCCGAACATCACCGCGCGCATGCCTTCAAACACATGGGAGGCGGGTAGGGCGTAGGAAATCGGTTGAATCCAACCGGGCAGGCTGTCGACTGGGTAATAGATCCCGGCAATCGGCGCGAGAATGAAAGTGCCCATCCAGGCGAGGTTTTCGGCCCCGAGACCAACGCGCAGGACAACCCCCGAGAGGGCAATCCCCATCGCCCAGCCCATTAGAATGAGCTGACTGAAAAACAGCAGCAGAATCGGCCCCATCGCAAATAGCGAGTAATCGTAGAACAGCAGCGCGATCAGCGCCGCCGGGCCGACGCCCAAGATCACCCGGATCAGGCCCATACTGGCGAGCGAGGCGGCGAACTCCAGCGGGCGCAGCGGCGTGACGAACAGGCTGCCGAGGTTGCGCGACCAGATTTCTTCCAAAAACGCCAAGCACACGCCGATTTGGCTGCGCACGGTGATTTCCCACAGTAGCACGCCCGCGATGAGCACGCCGAAGGCCTGTTCCAGCCACGGGCTGCGGCTGGTGAAGAAATTGGTGAAGAAGCCCCAGATGCACAGCTGCACGGTCGGCCAATACACGAGTTCCGCCATCCGCGCCCAGGAGCCGCGCAGCAAATACATGTGGCGCAGAATGAGGGCGGTAATGCGGGTGAGGGAGGCGGTCACGGCGCTCATGCGGGTTCCGTCCGGCCCGCGCGGGCGATATCCAAAAACACTTCCTCCAAGGTCGTGCGGCCATAGTGGGCGATTAGGCCCGCCGGGGTATTGTCATCGACCAGTTTGCCCGCGCGCATCATCAGCACACGGTCCGCCAGCCGCTCGACCTCGCCCATATTGTGACTGGCGAGCAGCAGGGTCGCGCCGGTTTTCGCCTGAAACTGCGCAAGATAGGTGCGCACCCAGTCGCCGGTGTCGGGGTCGAGCGAGGCGGTCGGCTCGTCCAGCAACAAAAGCTCCGGCTTATTGATAAGGGCTTTCGCGAGCCCAGCGCGCGTTTTCTGGCCCGCAGAAAGGCTACCCAAGGGCCGGTCGCGCAAAGCGGTGAGGCTTAAATCTTCCAGCACTTCATCGATGCGCTCTTTAAGGCGCGGCACGTTATAAAGCCGACCGTAGACGGCGAGATTTTGGCGCACGGTGAGGCGAAACGGTAGTTCCACATAGGGGCTGGAGAAATTCAGGCGCGGCAGGGCAGCATAGCGGTTGCGCACCATATCGATTCCCAACACCTCGATCTGCCCCGCCGTTGGTGCCAGCAGCCCCAACAGCATGGAAATCGTCGTCGTCTTTCCCGCACCATTGCCGCCCAAGAGCGCGGTGATGCTGCCGGGGGCAATCGTGAAGCTCAACCCGTCCACGGCGGCGGGCGAGCCGGGGGGACCAAAGCGTTTCACGAGGTCGGTGACGCGCAGCGGGGTCACGCCGCACTCTCGGTGGCAGCGGCGGGGCGGCGCATATCGACATGGGGAATACCGTCTTCGAGATACTCCTCGCCGACCGCACCGAAGCCGAAGCGACCGTAGAAGCCCTGCAAATGGGCCTGAGCGGAAAGCTGCATTACGTGTGCGCCGCGCGTGGTTTCAATCTGGCGAATGGCTTCGGTAAGCATTAGGCCACCGAGTTTGACGCCGCGATAGTCGGGCGCGACCACGATCCGCCCGATGGTTGTGGCCTCGGGGGAGAGCAGCGTCGGTAACGAACTGCCGTGCGGGGCGACAGCCCCCTCCAGTAGGCGCAGGGTTCCGACCAGCGCGCCGCCCTTGCGGGTGGGGTCGAAGGCCAGCAGATGTTCGGCCATGGGGTCGCGCCCATCAATATCGGGGTAAGGGCAATTTTGTTCGACCACGAAAAAATCCTGGCGTAGGCGCAGCAGATCGTGAACTTGGCGGCCCGTGAGCCGATCAAACTCGGCCCAAAGGAAATGGGGGATCATGGTGACGTTCCGTCGCATCGTCTCGGAGGGGCCGATGGTGCATGGAGTTACCCTATGCGTCCAGCCCCGATCCGTCCTATATCTCATGTCATGCTGGGATTTCAGGCGTGGAAACAGAATAGGGCAGCCGCGCGTGCGGTGGAGGCGGATGATCCCGCTTCCCGCGCTACGCCGTCTGCCGCGCCGCCGTCAGATCGGCCGTCGCCGGGAGGGCTCGCCTCGCCCCGGTTGCCGGGACGCGCGCACCGCTCGCTACTGAATACCGAGGAACTGCCTGCGGCGCGGGGGGCTGTGCGGGTGCGCACGCTGCTCTATTTGCGCTGGATCGGCGTGTTCGGGCAGTTGCTGGCGATCTATGTCACCGAAGTCTTGCTGCATCTCAACACCCCCCTTGCGGCCTGCCTGTTAGTGATTGCCGCCTCGGCGGTGGCCAATCTGCATCTGCTAAACAACCGCCCCTCCTCCGCCTGGCTCGGGCGGCGGATGGCGACGCTGCATTTGGCGTTCGACGTGACCCAGGTCAGCGCGCTGCTCTATTTGACCGGCGGCCTGCAGAACCCCTTCGCGATGATCATTATCGTGCCGGTGACGATTTCCGCGACGATCCTGCCGCTACGCTCCACGATGGCGCTGGGGGCGATGGCGATTGGCGCGGTGACGCTGCTGGCCTTTCTTTTTAAGCCGCTGCCCTGGCCCGACGCGGTGGGGCTGACGCTACCGCGCCTCTATCTTGGCGGCGTTTGGGTGGCCTTGGTGACGACGGTGCTCTTCGTTGGCGGTTACGCTTGGCGCGTGGCGGCAGAAGCACGCAGCATGGCGAACGCCTTGACGGCGACCAAGATGGCCTTAGCGCGCGAGCAACGGCTTTCAGCGGTGGGCGGCGTTGCGGCGGCGGCGGCGCACGAGCTTGGTAGCCCGCTGTCCACCATCGCCGTGGTAACGAAGGAGTTGCTGCGCGACGTGCCGCTGGACAGCCCGATCCGCGACGATATCGAACTCTTGCAAAGCGAAGCCAACCGCTGCCGCGAGATTCTGGCCGGGCTGACCGACGCGCCCGAACGCAAATCCGAATCGCCGCTGGACCTTACGCCCGTCACCGTGCTGCTCACCGAACTGGCCGAGGCCGCCGAAACCTTGGCGACTGAGGTGGATATGGTCCCCAGCCCTGACTGCGAGGGGGATGAACCCACCCTGCCGCGCACGCCGGAACTCGTGCATGGCCTGACGAATTTCATCAATAACGCTACGCAATTTGCCCAAAGCCGCGTCGCGATTACCGTGCTGTGGGACGCCGAGGATCTGGCCATCTTGATTGAGGATGATGGGCCGGGCTTCCCCGCTACCGTCTTGGACCGCTTGGGCGAGCCCTATATTTCCACCCGCGAGGGCGAGAGTGGTCATATGGGGCTTGGCGTATTCATCGCGACAACGCTGCTGTTCCACACCGGGGCGACGGTGGAGTTCGGCAATGGCGACCGCAGCGACCCGGAGGCGGGCGGTCTTGGCGGGGCGCGGGTGCTGATCGCTTGGGAACGCGACCGGCTATCGGGCGATTTGGCTTGGGGAGGCAAAAGTTGGGGGGCCGCGCCCCTGCCGCCCCTCGGCACACCCCTTGCCGGATCGCGCGAGACGGCGGCAGAATAGCCAAGATGGCATAAGCTGCGTCCTGCTGAGGCAATGCCCGCTCAGACATGCAGAAAAACGTAAACCAAATTCCCATACGAGAATTAGGGTTATATAAGAAACGAAACGAGGAAACGCCCATGACCGACACCCCGTCTCCCGATCTTCCAGACGGTGATTTGCCACCGCTGAATGCCGATGCGCGCTCGCTGCTGCTGGTGGACGATGATCTGCCGCTGCTGACGCGCTTGGCGCGGGCAATGGAGAAGCGCGGCTTTGAGGTTCGCACCGCGAGCACGGTGGCCGAGGGCATTCGCTTGGCGACGGAGGCCCCGCCCGATTATGCCGTGGTTGATCTGCGGCTAACCGACGGTAACGGTCTGGATGTGGTCGCGGCCCTGCGGGAAGCGCGCGAAGATATGCGCATCGTCATGCTCACCGGCTACGGCAATATCGCAACCGCAGTGGCGGCGGTAAAGGCGGGAGCGGTCGATTACCTGCCCAAACCGGCGGATGCTGATGCCATTGAAGCCGCCTTGCGCGTCGGCGAGGGCACGTCGCTGCCGCCGCCGCCGGAGTTGCCGATGTCGGCGGAACGGGTGCGGTGGGAGCATATTCAGCGCGTTTTCGAGCAGTGCGATCGCAATGTCTCGGAAACGGCGCGGCGCTTGCGCATGCACCGGCGCACTTTGCAGCGCATCCTCGCCAAACACGCGCCCCGTTCCTAATCCGAAATGCCGGAACTTCCTGAGGTCGAAACCGTCCGCCGGGGGTTGGAGCCGATTCTGGTGGGCGCGACGCTTACGCAGGTCTTGGTCCGCCGCCCCAACCTGCGCCGCCCGTTCCCGGAGCGCCTGGCCGAACGTCTGACCGGACGTACGGTGACGGCCCTGCGGCGGCGGGCGAAATATCTGCTGGTCGATTTGGATGGCGGCGACGCGCTGCTGATCCACCTTGGCATGTCGGGCCGCATGGTGATTTCCCCGGCCCGCCCGAACGATCTTGATAAGCACGATCATTTCGTGATGGAGACCGACCGAGGGCCGGTTGTGCGCTTCAACGACGCACGCCGTTTCGGCTCGGTCGATTGGATCGCGCCGGGGGAGGAGCCAGGGCACGCGCTGCTGCGCGATATCGGCCCGGAACCTTTGGGCGAAGGGTTTTCGGCTGCCCAATTTGCCGATGCGCTGGCGGGCCGTTTCGCGCCGATTAAGGCTGTGCTGCTCGATCAGCGCCAAGTTGCCGGGATCGGTAATATTTATGCCTGCGAAGCCTTGCATATGGCAGCGGTTCATCCCGCCCGTGCGGCGGGTGACTTGACGGATGCGGAAACTTCGCGTCTCGTAAACGCGGTGAAAGCGGTTCTGGCGGCGGCGATTGAAGCGGGGGGCTCGACCTTACGCGATCATCAGCAGCCCAATGGCGAGTTGGGCTATTTTCAGCACCGGTTTCAGGTTTATGGTCGGGCGGACGAAGCCTGCCCGCGCTGCGGCGCGGGCGTGGTCATCGAACGGCTGGTGCAATCGGGCCGGTCGAGCTTCTTTTGTGCGACCTGTCAAACTTAGAGAGTTTTCCCATGCTGCGCCGTTCCTTGCTGCGATCCGTCGCCCTGCTCCCTCTGGTCCTCGCGGGTGGGGCTGTGGTCGCCCAGCGCCGTTACCTCGCCGGGATGGAAGACGTTCCGCTGGCGCCCGCGCTCGCGACGCCGGAGCCGCCCTTCAGCTTCGATAGCCCGCAAGGGCGCATCATTATCACCTACGCCAAGGGCGCGACCGACCGGGCGAGCGTACTGGCCTTTTACGTAACCTCGCTGCCGCAACTCGGCTGGCGGCGGGAAGAGGAAACTCTGTTCCGGCGCGAGGGTGAAAGCCTGCGCCTCGAATTCGGCCCGCCCGCCCGCGACCTCACGGTGCGCTTCACGCTGGCACCGGCTTTATAAAAATCATCAAAGGGGAAAAGACCAATGGCGTTCGAAACCATTCTTGCAGAAGCGCGCGGCCCGGTGGGCCTGATTACCCTGAACCGTCCGAAGGCGCTGAATGCGCTCTCAAAACAGCTCATCGCCGAACTGGCCGAAGCCCTGACCGGGTTCGAGAATGATGATGCGATTGGCTGTATCGTTATCACCGGCTCGGAACGGGCGTTCGCTGCCGGGGCCGATATTAAGGAAATGAAGGATAAGAGCTTCGTTGAAGCCTTCTCCCAGAATTTCATCGGCCTTAACGATTGGGAGCGTGTGACCCTGTGCCGCAAGCCGGTGATTGCGGCGGTGGCGGGCTATGCGCTCGGCGGTGGCTGCGAGCTTGCCATGATGTGCGACTTTATCCTCGCGGGGGATAACGCGCGCTTCGGGCAGCCGGAAATCACTATCGGCACAATTCCCGGCTCGGGCGGAACGCAACGCCTCACCCGTTTCGTTGGCAAGTCGAAGGCGATGGAAATGTGCCTCACGGGCCGCCAGATGGACGCTGCAGAGGCCGAACGCGCCGGGTTGGTGTCGCGCATCATTCCGGTCGCCGACCTGCTGGAGGAGGCTCTGAAGGTCGCAACGCAAATCGCCACCCTGTCGCGCCCGGTGGTGCTGATGGCGAAGGAAGCCGTGAACCGGGCCTATGAAACCACGCTGGCCGAAGGCGTGAAGTTCGAGCGCCGCCTATTCCACAGCAGCTTTGCGCTGGAGGATCAGAAGGAAGGCATGAACGCTTTTGCCGAAAAACGCCCGCCGAGCTTCAAGCACCGCTAAGGCCCCGGCGGTCGCGGCGGGGTTTGTGACGGTTCGATGTGAGACTGCCCTTGACTCCGCCCTTAACGCCCGGTACAAGCACGCCTCTGTTTTAGCCAGTAGAATGAGTTTGTAGAGCAATGGCTCACCATCTTTCCGCAAAGAAGCGTATTCGTCAGACCGAACGTCGCACGGCCGTTAACAAGGCCCGTGTGAGCCGGATTCGCACCTTCGTGAAGAAGGTCGAACTGGCCATTTCCGCCGGTGTCTATGCCGATGCACGCAGCGCCCTGCAAGCCGCCCAGCCCGAGCTGGATCGTGGCGTCAGCAAGGGCATCCTGCACCGCAATACGGTGGCCCGCAAAATGTCGCGCTTGTCGGCGCGCGTTAAGGCTCTGAACGCAGCCAGCTAAGTCTAACCGCTCCTTAGGGGGGCAAGGTGTTGGCCGAGGAATAGTGTAAACTGTTTCTTGAATCGACATTTTAGACAAATTACGAAAATGCCTGACTCGATTAATAGGTCGAGTCAGGCTTTTTCTTTGTTGGCTTGCCGAATTTTATTCTGTTGCCTTAGAAACTTATCAGGGAACAGATAATTTTCCCCGGAAGACGACTGTGATTGATTCGCGACAGCGGCGTTTGTTGGCTGTGTTCGCGCTAAGATCACCTTGCCAAACCGCCCGAGTCACGCCTACAGTATTCCCAACGATCCGACGGCTGGTTTCAGGTGTAAACGTGAGAAGCCACAGGTTAGCGGCGTTATCAAGAACAATATGTCAGGATGCTGAGTATCCTGCTTCTATCGCGTGAAAGCGAAAACGTTAACCATGAATGCAAAAGTAACATTTTGTTGGTTATTATTGTTTGAGGGCGGGTAGTGCCTCCGCCCTATGCTGGCGTTTAACATTATTTTGTAACACACCCTTCATTTTTAGGCATATCGATCCGCCCATGCCCCCATCCGCCGGACTTTCCCCTGCTTCTTTAGGCTCCGATGCGATCGGCGGGCTGCCGGTGGCAATGCTTGAAAGCTGGCAGCGCGTTCGGATGCGGCTGGTATCTGAAGTGGGGGAAGCAGCTTTTAAAAGCTGGCTTGCCCCTTTGGCCTTGCAGGATGTGACCGACGGGGCGGTGCGCCTGTCGCTGCCGACGCGCTTTATGCGCGATTGGGTGGCAACCCATTACGTCGATCGCGTCCGCCGTTTGCTGACCGAAGAAATGCCCGGCTTGCGCTCGGTCGATCTGGTCGTTGCTGCCAAACTCAAACCGATTGCGCCGGGGGCTCTCTTAGCAGCGCCTGCGATGGCCGCGCCCATTCTGCCCCCCCGCGATCCCCAGGCCCCGGCGATTGTCCGCGCAGCCCAACGGCCCGAGGTGAGCGAGGTCGATCCGCTCTCGCCCGATCAGGTCTCCGTGCCGCTCGACCCGCGCTTGACCTTTGAGACCTTCGTGGTCGGCAAACCGAACGAGCTAGCCTTCGCCGCCGCCCGCCGCGTTGCCGAAAGCGCCACCGTGTCGTTCAATCCGCTGTTCCTTTATGGCGGCGTTG
>NZ_JBILQX010000008.1:0-47276 GCF_044372965.1 Elstera sp.
TTTAATTTTAGGATTGAATTAATAATTGCATCAAATACTATTCCATCACTCTTTGGACCTTCCAACAATAAAATTGGCTTATCAAGCAACCTAGAACCCAGTAATTCTTTATATCCAATTTGAAAATTTCTATCAGAAAGTTTTTCCAGTTTTCGATCTTGATCCCTGGTAACATTTAGAATGGGAAATCTATCACCTGTAACGTATGATCCGCGCTCAGCGTATTGCTCTTTTATTGTTCTTAAATTAGCTGAAACATACTCACCGAGGCTCAGCCGAGACAAAAAAGCCTCAGCTAGCCCGCGGGAAATAACAACTAGATTGTGCCCATATGCGTCAGATATTACAAGCCTCGTCAGGATTTCAACTAAGTTAATAGCTGGAATTGAATCGATCACATCATGAGGCCAGTCTATTTTAATTATCATTTTTTTTCCTTCTCAATTCATTCTATTGTTCTGAATTAAAAAAGCCATAGGGCCAGTCAAATAAAATACCATCTTTATTATATCCGGCTACTGTAATGGAACTAGCCCGATCAGAAACATTACTTTCAATTTCATTAAAAACAAGAATTTGAATATCACTAGGAGATATATCCCCGTTAGCGACGAGACTTCCTAATCTATTTATGATAGCCTCACTATGAGTCTCAATTAACAACCTAATATCCTGAGAGTTGCTTCTGGCAATATGCGAAAAAACCTCTGACAATTTACTTTGATATGCTGGATGTAAGTGAAGCTCAGGCTGCTCGACGAGAACGGGCCGAGAAGTTAAAAACTTAGGCGAGCTGACTTTTTCCGGATTGGCCGATAGCCACAGTTGGGCCACTACAGGTAGCATTTGCGAAAAACCGAAACCTGTATCAACCAAATTGATCCAGCTTGAATCTTTTTTCAATAATAGGCTGATATTACCTTTATTAACTTCAGCTTTAATATGATAGCCAAACAATGAATTGAAGAAGGATGAAAAATCATCTAAGCGCTTTCTATTAAGTGAATTTAACCAATTAGCTAAATTGCGGCCATCAGCTTCAATCTCCGATACCTGCAGCTCTTGAACACGGTAATAGCGCTCTGCGTTTGCGCGGGTTGGACCAATGTAGGCCGATGAGCTAAAAATATTTGTCAAATGAGCTGACACAGATACCATAACAATAAAACATACGTACAAAGCACAGAAATTCTTAATTTTATTGAGATTTTGGTTATTTTCATCCAAGAAGCTTTCATACAATTTCTTTAATGATTTACTTCTTGCGCTCCTGATTAAATTCGCAACACCAATCTTATTCAAAAAATTATTTTTGTACTGAATAAGTATTTTGCGCATCTCGCCATGAAAGTAGCTAATTCTCTTATCAGCATTTTCCGTCAAAACATCTACCGCCCCTAATATTAATGCATACCCAATATCACCCCACACAAACCCTTCATCTTGATTATTAATAAATTTGCAGAAAACGTCCGGAAACAGCCCATTTGACAAATCAGAAATTTCGGCTTCGTCAATAAAACTCTGAAGAATACTTTCCTGCTCTAGATATATCTCTGATATGCGACCATCAGCGCCGTAAACCATCGAGAATGAAAAATCGGCACCCATTAAGCGGAAGTCTAAATCAACTTTCCTCTTAACTGTCTTGCCGTTTGAAGAACCAACTCCAACCGTCAGCGCCACATCACTTACCTTCAATTCAGCCAAACCTGCCAAATAGTTAATAGATCGCATCGAGGATGTGCTCAAATTATCTATAACAATAGAGCTCAAACCAAATTTAAAACTAATTTTCTGATCAACAGAATTTTTAAATATAGAAGTCTCAAAATCACCGAAATCGATCTGGTCACCGGGACCGCCGTACCATAAGATAGGAGCACCTGCCTTCTGGGTGACAGATCTACGGAGTAACCATAGAGAGCGCAAGAAAGTACTTTTTCCAACGCTATTCTTTCCAATCAGAATATTTATTTTTTTTAACTCTATACTGTCCATTTTCTCAATTGAACGTAGATTCTTGACAGAGTAATATATTTTTTGTTCATCCATAAGCCAAACTCTCTTTCTAAGAAAAGGGCTATATCGTTAACAATTGTAGGGCCAAAATTAGCAGTACCACAAGATCATATAACGCCCCCACTCATCCATGAGTAACTTACGCCGCTCAAGATGATCCGTCCGAAGGTACGCCGCAACCGTCTTATCTTTCAGCGCGTGGGCCAGCGCAGCCTCTACAACGTGATGGGGCGTATCCGTGGTTTCCGCAGCCCAATCGCGGAAGCTCGACCGGCAACCATGCGCTGTGACGGACCGGGGCCATTTCAAGCGGCTGCAGCAATTGCGTAAAGGCCATATCCACCACTTCCCCGCCCTTTTTGGGCGACGGGAATGTAAGCTCGCGCTTCGCTAGAGTGCTTGACGGCGGCAACACCGCCCGTATCAGAATCTCCTTCGTCAACTTCTTCTTTTTAAGTCTGCGGTTTAGCCCTAATCACCCGCTCCAGCAGATCGGCCAGCCCGCCCGCGTCCGCCCCCAGCTTATCGCCGATATGCCGCTGGATTGCCGCGCCATAGACCGGCCACATGCGCGTGAGCAAATCCCGCCCCGCGTCGGTGATATGCACCCGATGCCCGCGCCCGTCTTCTGCGCACGGGCGGCGTTCGGCGTAGCCGGCGGCGGCCACGCGGTCGATGAGGCGGGAGACATTATGTTGGGCGAGCAGCAGGCGCGCTTCGATTTCATAGGGCCTTAGCCCGTCCGGCTCGCCGCGCCGCACTTCCAGCAACAGATCGTACCAGCCCAGGGGCGGAAACCCCCCGCGCTTTAACTCGGCTTCTATTACCGACAGCGCCAGGGATTGTGCCCGCATCAGGCGTGTCCAGGCGCGCACGGCGGCGTCGGAGGGGGGGAAGTTGCTCATGGGGATAGCTTAACAATTCCATGCAACTGCATCAACCTTGACAATGCCCATGCAAGTGCATTTATTTACATGCATCTGCATGAATTGGAGCCCGTTATGACCGCAGCCCCGCTAACCCTCGTTTCCTTCGATCTCTGCCCCTATGTGCAACGTGCCGCGATTGTGCTGGCGGAAAAAGGCGTGCCCTTCGCCCGCAAGACGATTGACCTCGCCAATAAGCCCGACTGGTTCAAAGCCCTCTCCCCCTTGGGAAAAGTGCCGCTGCTGCAGGTTGGTGAGGCGGTATTGTTTGAAAGTGCCGCGATTGTCGAATATCTCGACGAAACCCATGGGCCGCGCTTGCACCCCACCGATCCGCTCACCCGCGCCCAGCATCGCGGTTGGATGGAGCTTGGATCGTCCATTCTGGCCGATATTTGGGGGTTGGAGACCACAGCCGATGCCGCAGTTTTCGACACGAAAGCGGTGGCGATCCACGATAAACTCGCCCGCGTCGAGGATGTTTTGGGCGACGGGCCCTACTTTAGCGGAGCTGAGTTTTCGCTTGTCGATGCCGTCTTCGCGCCGATTTTCCGGTATTTCGATGTGTTTGATAAGATTGGAGATTTTGGCGTTTTTACCGATTTGACGAAGGTACAGGCGTGGCGCGGGGTGCTTGCGGCACGCCCGTCCGTTATTGGGGCGGTTGTGCCGGATTATCCGGAACGATTGCGGGCGTTTTTGCGTAAACACAAGGGGCAAATGGCCCAGAGAATGGTCCTTCAACCCACGTAATGCGGTTCTGCTCGCGATTCAGGCGAAGTTCCCGGCAGTTTCTGCTATAGGGAAAACGGCAAAGCGGGAGAGTGGAAGATGATGCGCCCGGGGTCTGGTCGAAACGTACCGCGCATGCGTCGGCGGCGCTGGCTTCGTGCCCTCGCTGCCGTCTTTCTTTTGCTTATTCTCAGCCTTCTCGGTCTTGCCGCCTATTTGCGCACGGGCCTGCCGGATCTTACCGGGCGCGTCGCTGTCGCCGGGCTTCAGCACGAGGTTGGGATTTACCGAGATGACGATGGCGTGCCGCATATTTTCGCGCGCACCGCCGCCGACGGCTATCGGGCGCTCGGTTATGTTCATGCCCAAGATCGATTATTCCAGATGGACTTGATGCGCCGCCTTGCCTCCGGGCGGTTGGCGGAGGCAATCGGCTCGATGGGGCTGGAGAATGATCGCTTCATGCGCACGCTCGGGCTGCGGTCGCTGGCGACGCGGGATTTTCTGGATTTGTCCGTCGAGACGCGCGCGGCGCTGATCGCTTATGCCGAGGGCGTCAACTCCTACCTTTATCAGCGCAGTGGCGCTCTGCCGCCCGAATATCTGGTGTTTCCCGCGCCCGACCCCTGGACGCCGACCGATAGTCTGCTGTGGGGCAAACTGATGGGCATGGCCTTGTCGGGCAATTGGCGCGACGAGGCGTTGCGGGTGCGGATGCTGGGGGCCGGGATGCCGCCGGAAACGGTCGATCTTTTGTTTGGGCGCGTCGCGCCACCGAAGAAACTTGCCCACGGCAGCGCCGATTTCTGGCGCAGTCTCGATCCCGCCATGGGCCGCGCGCTAGCGTCCCTGCCACCGATTGCCGAACCGCGCACGGCGTCCAACGCCTGGGCGCTGAGCGGCAGTCGCACGGAAAGCGGCAAGCCCTTGCTCGCGTCGGACCCGCATTTGAGCCTGACCATGCCATCGCTGTGGTATCTCGCGCGCATCGTAACGGGGGATGGGGTGCGGGTCGGCGCAACCGCCCCCGGTGTGCCGTTTCTCATCCTCGGCCATAACGGCCATATAGCGTGGGGCATGACCACCACGGGGGCGGATACGCAGGATCTGGTGATCGAACGGTTGAGCGAGGGCCGCGACGACGCGGTCGACCGGCCGCTCTACGGCCCCGACGTGCTGGAAAGCCAAACGGAAACGATCCGCGTGCGGTGGGCGTCGGACGAAACGATTAACGTCCGGCATAGCCGAAATGGGCCGATCCTGTCCGATCTTCCGGGCCTTACCGCCAATATTGCCAAAGACCGCCATTTGGTTGCGTTGAGGGCAACCTTTCTAATACCGGGGGATCGGTCGGCCGATGCGTTGATGGGGCTGAACAATGCCTCCGATTGGGGCGGGTTTACGGCGGCTCTCAGCCTGCTTTCGGCCCCTATGCAAAATTTCATTATGGCTAGCGAAGACGGCACGATTGGCATGCTGTCGGCGGCAAAAATTCCGCTGCGCCGCGACTATGACGGCTGGTTACCCGCCGCGGGTTGGTTGCGCGAGGGCGAGGCGGGCGGCTTTGCCCCCACCGCCCTGTTGCCGCAGTGGCGCGACCCCAAGCACGGATATATCGCCAATGCCAATAATCCCGTTGTTGCGCCTGACTATCCGGTCATGATCGCGCTCAATTGGGACGATTCCTTTCGCGGCGACCGGTTAGCCGAACAATTGGATACCGCGCAGCATCGGCGAGTAGAGGATGAGGCGGCGCTTCAGATGGATACGCTGTCGCCATTTGCCGTCAATCTCCTAAACGCCCTGGACGGGTGGGAGCCTTCCGACACAGACGCCGCGAAAGCGCTGCATGATTTGCGCGCTTGGGACAAACATATGCGCGCCCGCGACCGCGCCCCGCTGCTTTTTGCGCGCTTCGCACAAAATCTAACCGAAGCCTTGCTGGCCGACGATCTTACCGCCCTTAGCGCCGCCGATACCAGCCGCCGCCCCTGGCGCCCGCGACCGGGGGTTATTCTGGCGCTCATAAAAACCGACTCGCCCCTGTGCGATGATTCGCGCACGCCCGCCGTTGAAACCTGCCGCGATCAAATGGGCCTTGCCCTGCGCCAGGCGGGGCGCGCAACCGGTAGCGGCGAAACCTGGGGCGCGGTGCATATCGCGCGGCACGATCATCCGGTTTTCGGGCGCATTCCGCTGCTTGGCACCCTGTTCGGTCGCTCGTTCCCATCGGACGGGGGGAATGATACGCTGCTGCGCATGGCCTCGCGCGATGGCAGTTTTGTTGGCGTTCATGGGGCCGGGTTTCGCGCCGTCTATGATCTGGCCGATTTGGATCGGTCGGGCTTTGTAATCTCGACCGGCCAATCGGGCCACGTCCTCTCGCCTTATTATTCTTCTTTCCTTGACCGGGCGCGGGACGGCAAACTGCGCCCGATTACGGGGACCCCTGCCGTGCTGGCGCGGAACGGCGCGGCGCTGCTCACCCTTACCCCGCCCTAATCGGTATGAGTACTCGAATGCAGCTGACCTTTGATGCGATTTCCGCTGCGGCCGACCGGCTGCGCGGCGCTGTACTGCACACGCCGACGGTGGATGCTCTGGCCCTTTCGGCCAAACTCGGGCTGAAGGTCGCCCTCAAGCTCGAAACCTTACAGCGCACCGGCAGCTTCAAGGAACGCGGCGCGCTCAACCGCCTGCACCTGCTGACGGAAGCCGAGCGGCAGGTGGGCGTTATTGCCGCCTCCGCCGGAAACCACGCCCAAGGCTTGGCCTACCACGGCCAGCGTTTGGGCATTCCCGTGACAATCTGCATGCCCGCCCATACGCCCTTCGTGAAAGTCGCCAAAACCGCGCGCTATGGGGCGAATATCGTTCTGATTGGCGCGGATTTTTCCGAGTCGGAAGCCGCCGCGCACCGGCTCGCTAAGGAGCGCGGCCTGACGCTGGTCCACCCCTATGACGATCTTGGCGTTATGGCCGGGCAAGGCACCATCGGACTGGAAATGCTGACCGACCGCCCCGATCTCGATACGCTGGTTGTTCCTATCGGCGGCGGTGGGCTGCTGGCGGGTATTGCCTGCGCCGTCAAGCATCTCAACCCCAACTGCCGCTTGATTGGCGTGCAGGTTGAGGGGTTCGATGCCATGCGCCGCGTGCTGGCGCACGAGCCGCCCCCAATGGGGGGGATGACGCTCGCCGAGGGCATTGCCGTAAAAACGCCGGGACAACTCACCCGCGCCGTAATTGACGATCTGGTCGATGAAATCGTAACCGTCGACGAAGACCGGATTGAACAAGCGGTCCAAATCGTCGCCGAAACGCAGAATCTGATTGCAGAAGGCGCAGGCGCGGCGGGGGTTGCGGCGCTGCTAACCGAGCCGCAGCATTTCGTTGGCAAAAATGTTGGAACGCTGCTGTGTGGCGGCAATATCGACGCGCGCCTGCTCTCTTCAATCCTGATGCGCGGACTTGTGCGCGATGGGCGGCTCGTGCGCATTCGCTCCGAATTGGGCGACCTCCCCGGCACGCTCGCGCGCTATTCGGACGTGATCGGCAAGGCGGGCGGCAATATTGTCGAGGTTCATCACCAGCGCATGTTCCTCGACGTGCCGATCAAACAGACCGAAATCGACACGATGATGGAGGCGCGCGGGGCCGATCATGTACGCGATATTCTGGAAGGGCTGAACGAAGCGGGCTTCCCCTCGCGCCTTCTCACCGATTAATAGCAGGTCGTAATCTTCCGGCCCTTCTTATCCTTCTCTTCCCGGCAGGTTTGCCTGCGCGGGGCAGCGGCATCGCGGATCGCCTCTTGGTTCTGGGCATCGCGGTAGAGCCCTTCAACGCATTTTGTATTGTCGGGCGTTCCCATGCGGTGGCCGATTTTGGCGCAGGTGTAACGATACTGGTCCAATTCCTCATCCAGCGTTTGGCACGCCGGGAGAACAAGAAGCGGTAAACACAGCAGCCAACGGGTCAACATAATAGCCTCAAACGCGCGGGGGATGGTGGGCCCTTGTGTAGCGCAACGGTTGAGGGGAAACAGCTTAACTCTTGATGAAATTTTAGTCAGATTCGGGGGTGAGGTGCGCGTAACGCCCCCGGAAATAGAGAAGCGGCGGTAGATCCGATCCCGTTTGCAGTTTTTCCACCTGCCCGAGGATTAGGACATGATCGCCCGCATCAATCCGGTCGAACACGCTGCATTCGAAATGCGCAAGGCACCCGGGGAGAACCGGCACATCGCCCAGCCCCCGAATCGGCTGTAAATCGCCGAACCGATCCTCGCCCGCCTTCGCAAACCTGCGGCTCAACTCTTCCTGATTCGCTGCCAAAAAATGCAACGCGAAATGGCTATGGGTTTGAAAGGCCGTGAAAGTGCCCGCCTTGCGGTCCAGGCAAAAGGAGATCAACGGCGGCTCCAGCGACACCGAGGCGAAGGAGTTGATCGTACAGCCCACCGGCTGCCCATCGGCATCGCGGGTGGTGACAATCGCGATGCCTGTGGCAAAATTGCCTAGCGCATTTCTAAAGTCGCGCGCGCTAAAGTGAGGGGCGGCGGTTACGTCCATCGGTTTGGCCTCGGAGGTCGGGAGCGGATTGCGGTTTCCTGCTTCTAACATAATCTCATATCCTTTTGCCAAGCCATTGTAATACGTATGGATTTCATCGCTTGCCTTGACGAGCCTAACCTCGGCTGGTAAACCCTATAAACAGAATAATTGGGGCAAGAGCCGTTTGTTGCCCTTCATGTGTCGGTTTGGACAATCGGAACAGAACGTTGGAGTGAGTCCATGCTAAAGATCGCCGGTATCGCTATCATTCTTTTCGCGGTCTTTGGCAGCTTCGCCCTTCTCGGCGGCCGCTTTGACATTCTGATTCAGCCCGTTGAACTGGTCATCATCGGCGGCGTCGCGATCGGCTCCTATATGATCTCGAACCGCGGGCCGGTGCTCGGGCGGACGATCGGTTCGATTGCGAAGATTTTCGGGGGTCGCCGCTACAGCAAGGACAGCTATCTTGAACTGCTGAGCCTGCTCTACACCTCCTTCAAGCTCGCTAAAACCAAGGGCATGCTGGCGCTGGAACAGCATGTGGAAAACCCGCGCGAGAGCAATCTGTTCATGCGGTTTCCGACTTTCATGAACGATCAATCCTCGCTGGTGTTCCTGTGCGATTATCTGCGTCTTCTGACACTGGGGACGGATAACCCCCACGAAGTCGAAGCGCTGATGGATGAGGAAATCGAAACCCATCACCAAGAATCGATGCAGATTCCCGCCGCTTTGCAGGTGATGGCCGACGCATTGCCCGCCATCGGGATCGTCGCCGCCGTTCTCGGCGTTATCAAGACCATGGCGCTGATCGATCAGCCTGCGGCCGTCATCGGGGCGTCCATCGGCGGCGCGCTGGTCGGAACGCTGCTTGGGGTGTTGCTCTCTTATGGCTTCGTCGGCCCCATCGCGACCGCCCTGAAGAACGATGTTGAAGCCGAAATGAAGTTTATGCTGTGCATGAAAGCGGGTATTCTCGCCCACATGCAGGGCTATGCTCCGGCCGTCTCGGTGGAATTCGCGCGCAAAGCGCTGATGAGCGACGTTCGCCCCACCTTCTATGAAGTGGAAGCTACGGTTTCGTCGCTGCCGCCGGTTTAATCGGCGGCTAAGGCGGCAAGTTTCTGCGGAACGGGTAAGAGGATTCGATTATGGCAGCGCATAGCTCTAACCTTCCGCCGATCATTATTAAGAAGGTCAAGGGCGGTCGTCACGACTCTCACGGGTCCTCGACCTGGAAGATCGCGTTGGCGGACTTTATGACCGCCATGTTCATTATCTTTCTGATGCTGTGGATCATTAATCAGTCCACACCGGAACAGAAGGTAGCGATTGCCGAATATTTCGCCCCGGTCAGCGCCTCGCGCAACCCCTCGGGGTCCGGGCAGATGCTGAACGGCGAAACGATTAGCAAGGAAGGCGCGCTGCGCAATCCTTCGGCCCCGCTTGGCACGCCCGGCGGCGGCCCGTCGCTGCCAAAAGAGGGCGATGGCAATACCGATATTCCGGGTTTCCCTGGCGCTTTGCCCAAGCCCCTGGGGATTGAAGCCGAACCCGGTGCCCTCTCCGGTCAGAAAATCCCGGCCCCACCGGTGGCCGAGGTTGAACGGCAGGTTCGCCAAGCCTTGCAGGGCGTGGCTGAACTTCAAGGCTTCCAAGCCAATGTGCAGTTCGCCCAAACCCAAGAGGGTACGCGGATCGATCTGATCGACAATGAAAAGCAAGAACTGTTCCCCAAAGGCAGTTCGCGCATGCTGCCGCAGACCGAAAAGCTGATGGCGCAGGTTGCTAAGATCATTGCGTCGGTGCCGAATAAGGTTGCGATTTCCGGCCATACGGATGCGACCGGTTTCGGGCCGAGATCTCAGTATGATAACTGGGATCTATCGGCGGATCGCGCCAACTCCAGCCGCCGGGCGCTGACGAAAAACGGCATCGCCGACGATCGCATTGCCTCAGTCGAAGGCAAAGCCGACCGCGACCCCAAGGTTCCTGAAGATCCGAAAGCGGCCAGCAATCGCCGCATTTCAATCACGCTGCTGAACGAACCGGTTCCCCCAGCCCCTGCAGGTGGTGCCGCGTCAGCCGCCGCCGCGCCGGTACAACCGCCGCCGCCCGGCCCCGACGGTCGCCTGATCCCGCGGCAATAACCCGTCGGCACGCTTTTTTCTGATCTCCCGGCCTTTGCGCCGGGAGATTTGTTTTTGGGCTAAGCGATTGATTTTTAGCGCCGGGCTTGTCACGCTGCCTCATGAGGACCAACCGCAAGGGGGGACGCCATGAGGGATGAGCCGGAACGCGGAATTGCCGCGCTGGATCGGATCGTCGAGCCGATCTTCTACCGCACCCGCCCCTTCCCCTGTTCCTATCTGCCGGGCCGCGAAGAAACGCGGGTGCTGACCGAAATTTCAGCGGAGATGGCGGCGGGGGGATTTTTCGAGTTTCTGCAGCATTATGGCTTCCGCCGCAGCCAGCGCTATCTTTACCGCCCAGCGTGCAACGGCTGCACCGCCTGCATTCCCGTCCGCATCCCGGTGGCGCGCTTTACCCCCAGCCGAACCATGCGCAAACTGCATAAGCTGAACCACGACCTTCGCGTCAGCGTCGAGCCCGCCCGCGCTTCTGCCGAACTTTTTGATCTCTTCGAGCGCTATCAGCACCAGCGCCATAGCGACAGCGACATGGCCCTGATGTCCTATGAGGAGTTTCGGCAGCTTATCGAGGAGTCCCCCGTCAAAACGGTACTCCTGCACCTCAGGGACGATACGGGTCGTCTCTGGGCCTGCGGGCTCACCGATATCGGTCAGGATTCGCTGTCGGCCGTCTACAGCTTCTATGAGCCGGATGCGCCTGCACGCAGCCTAGGCACCTTTATCGTTCAATCCCTGGTCGCCGAGGCGGTTCAGCGCGGGCTCTCGTACCTCTACTTAGGGTATTGGATCGAAGACTGCCGTAAGATGACCTATAAATCCCGCTTTAGCCCGCTCGAACTCTTCGACGGGCACCGTTGGGTCGAACGCGCGCCCTAGCCCCTACTCGTCCTTAGGCCCTGCTGGGTCGGCAGAGACGGGGCTTTGGCTCCGGTCTAGCGCGCGCTGAAGCCGCCGGGCCGCGCGGATCGAAAGCGGAATAGAGGCGAGATAAAGCCCTTGGACTGCCATCAGCGTCATCCAGGGCTCGGTTGCCAAGCCCGCCGCCGTGCCGCCCGCCGCCAGCATGAAGGGCAACACGAGCCAATTGGGAATACGGACCTTTTTAAACGAAAAAGTCGGAATCCGGCTCACCATCAACCCGCCGACGATCAGCAGCCACGTGCCGAGGAACAGAGGCCGCTTCAGAAACTCCGCCTGAAACTCGAAATAGGCCAGGAGCGGCAGCAGCGCTAAAGCCGCCCCTGCCGGGGCTGGAACGCCGGTGAAGAAATTATAGGTCCAGGGGGGACGCGCACTATCCTCAAGGGATGTATTGAAGCGCGCAAGGCGCAAGGCCATGCAGACCGTATAGAACAGCGCCACGGCCCAGCCAACGCGCCCCCCGTCGTCGAGCCCCCACAAATAGAGCACGACCGGCGGCACGACCCCGAAACACACGAAATCCGACAGGCTATCGAGTTCGGCACCGAACTTGGAGGTCGCATTCATCAGGCGGGCAAGACGCCCGTCGAGCCCGTCGAAGATTGCCGCGAGAAAGATCGCAACAACGGTCGCCTGCCAGCGGCCTTCCAAGGCAAACCGAATCGCGGTCAGCCCCGAACAAAGGGCGAGCAATGTGACCATATTGGGGATCAGCCGATTGATCGACTGAGCCCGCATCCGGCGGGGAAGCCGGGAGGGGCGACGACGGAGCATGATTAGCTAGCGAACCCCGGACGCAAGGCTTCGCTGGACTGAAGATCGGCCAAGACGGTTTCACCCGCAACCATCCGCTGCCCGATGCACACCTGGGGCGTTACGCCCTGGGGCAGGTAAACGTCCACCCGGCTGCCAAAACGGATCATGCCGAAGCGGCTGCCCGCCGTCATTGCATCGCCAACCCCGACCCACCAGACGATCCGGCGCGCAACAAGCCCGGCAATCTGCACCGCGCCGACCGCGCGGCCATCGGGAAGTTCGAACACGACGCCATTGCGCTCGTTATGTTCGCTCGCCTTATCCAGCGAGGCATTGAAGAAGCGACCGGGGCGATAGGCCATATGGCGAATGCGGCCCGTTACCGGCGCACGGTTCACGTGAACGTCGAACACATTCATGAACACGGCAACGCAGGGCAGCGGTTGATCGCCAAGGCCGAGTTCGGACGGCGGAACGGTTGGCCCGAGGCTGACGACGATCCCATCCGCGGGGCTCACGACCAGGCCGCTGCGCATCGGCGTAACCCGCACGGGATCGCGGAAGAAATACACGCACCAGGCGGTCAGAAGAAGGCCGAGGAATCCTAGGCTCCCGTGAATCCACGATAGGATAATGGCTGCGACGATGAAGATCGCAATAAAGGGCCAGCCTTCGCGATGAATGGCGGGAAATACTGTGGGCCGCATACCGAAAAACCTCCAAACCTTCCTTAGGATACCGACGGACGCTCAGCGAGGAGTTGGACCCTATCCCGAACCATGGCACAATGCGCCAGCATAGTGCAGGGGGACAATGCCCCTTTGCGCCCGACCGTTAGCTTCATGGATCTCTTGATGCAACAGAATGAGAATATGAGCCTTTTGGCCAATCAGAAACTACCGCTGGCGATGCACAGTTTTGCGGTAGGGGCAGATGGCCGTTTGGTCAAGCAAGTTCTATCACGCATTGCCTTCCATTTCATCTTCGACGGTCTGACCTACCACGCGATTGCCTTGCAGGGGGAAGACGCCGGATTTGTGGAAATCTACACCGATCTCGGCGGAATTCCCTATTCGGCGGAAGGGGTTGCCCGCCGGGTTGATGTGGCGGAAATCATCTATTCCACCCGCGATTTACCCAGTATCCGCGTTAGTGTGACCGATAAGCAGCATGTGATTTTATCGGCCAGCGCTGCGGTGGATAACGCAACCGTGTCGCAAACCATTCTTGCGACGGTCTCGATGCTCGTTATCAAAGCGCGCCCCTGGCTGACCCTGCTCGCCCTCTACGGCCTGCCCAATCCCCGCCAGGCCGCCGCTTAGGGCTGTTTTCCGGCTTTTGCTGGCGGAAGGCTGAAGACCTGCCCTGGATAAATCAGGTCCGGGTCGCGGATTTGTTCGGCATTCGCGCGATAGATCACCGTGTATTGAACCCCGCCGCCATAAGCCCGGCGCGCGATACGCCATAGGCTATTGCCCGGCTGCACGATCACCCGGTTGCCCTCGGGGGCAAGGCTGATCTGCTCCGGTGTGGCACGCGAAAAGGGCAGTTCCAGCCGCTGGGTTACTTTTCCTTGCGGCGAGAGCTGATCGATCCGCAGGGTCGACGGGCCGCTGGGCATATCGGCTTCCGGGCGCAGCCGCCACAAGCCATTGCCGGCAACTTCGGTATCGCCAATGGGGGCATTGTTCACATAAGCGCGAATGCCGTTACCGGCCTCGGCCCGCCCGGCCAGCATCAAACCGCCGTCGGGGCCGTAATCGATGCTATCGACGGTTAAATGTCCCGCGCCGCCAACTCCTTCGGAGGGCGCTTGCAGCAGCGTGCTCCCAGCACTGCCGTCGCGGTTCACGACCACGGCGAGAGGGCGCTCGGGAACGGCGGCGGGTTTAGCGGGATTCGCGGTTGCGGTTTCCGGTAGCGACGGTGCGGCAGGCGCTTTTTGGCCCGGGATCGACAGCACCACCACCTGTTCCGACTCAACGGTACCCCCACTGGGTGCGGTCGCCGTCAGCGAAAGTTCCCGGTCGCCACTTGGCAAGGGGCGGTCGGGCAGAAGCACCCATTCGCCGCGCTTATCCGCCGTGACCGAGCCGATGGGCTTTTCGCCGTCGAGAACGGTCACGGACGCTTCAGGTAGGGCGCGCCCAGCGATAACGGCATCGCCCTGGGGATTCACCCGAACCATATCGAAGCTTGGCTTCACTTCGGTGCTGGGCGCGGGCGGTAGGGCCGGTGTGGGGGTGGGTGTCGATGCGGGCGGGCTAGCCTGAACCACCGGCGCGGGCGCAACGGGTTCAGGGGGCGGAGAGGTTGGTTCGGCGGGGCTTGCAACGGTGGGTGCAGGCTCGGCAACCGGCGGCACGGTCGCAACGGAGGGAGCCGGTTCGACGGGTTTGGCCGGGACAACAGGCGGCGCCAGGGCGCTTTCATCGCGCGAGGGCCGATTGAGGACCAGGGCGGCAATCACGAGAACAAGGCCGATAAGGCCGAGCACCATAGCCCGACGGCTGGAAAGGCGTTCCGACATGAGACTTATATTCCCTACCCTAAGACCGCGCCGCGCCCCTTTTTCGGGTGCGCCGCCCGCTCTAACGCTCTGATTGGCCATCTTCCGGTGACAGCATACGTCCAACCGTTCCGCCCGCTTGGGGCTGACACCCTACTATGGACCTCGGCCTGCTGCAATCTTGGCCGCTGGAAGGGCTTCGAGATGTGGCGGAAGGCTTGCACCGCCCGCCCCGCTCGCGCTATCCCTCGTGAGTAAGAGTGTGTGCAGGGTGCCGCTGGGAGGCAATATGACGTCGGTAAAAACGGTTTGTGTCTACTGTGGATCGGCCGGGGCCGTCGATCCGGCGTTCCGCGATGCGGCCACGGCCTTGGGAAAATTGATCGCCGATGCGGGCATGGATCTCGTTTACGGCGGCGGCCGGGTCGGGCTGATGGGGCTTGTGGCCGATGGGGTCATGGCCAACGGTGGCCGTGTCACCGGGATCATCCCCGAGTTCCTCGATAAATACGAAGTGGGTCACACCGGCCTGTCGGAACTTATCGTTGTCGATACCATGCACACGCGCAAAAAGCTGATGATGGATCGGGCGGATGCGTTCGTCGTGCTGCCCGGCGGTTTCGGCACGCTAGAAGAATTATTTGAAGTGCTGACCTGGAAGCAACTTCGCCTGCACGATAAGCCGATTCTGCTGCTCGATCTTCCTGGGACAGATGGTCGCGGGTTCTGGGAGCCGCTCACGGCGCTACTGGGGCATCTGATTGCCGAAAAATTCGCCAAACCGGAAATGGCGGCGCTCTGGCAGATTGTTACCAGCCTGGATGGGGTTTTACCCGCCTTTAGCGCTGCGCCGCAGCCCACAGTCGCGGTTGAAACCAAATGGCTCTAGCCTGCCGGGAACGATGCGCGCCCCCTTGCGCGCGCCGTTCGGTCTGCTAGTCTGCCGCGCGATTTCAGGGGTGTCGGCTCCGCCGGGACTTCACAGAACTGTCGGTCTTAGGCCGAAATTCCAAACTGTCGGCATTGTGCCGACCAGCACCGCCAAGCTGGAGAGTTAGTTCCATGAGCAAGATTAAGGTCAAAACCCCGCTGGTCGAATTGGATGGGGATGAAATGACGCGCATCATCTGGAAGATGATCCGCGAAGAACTCATTCTGCCGTTCCTCGACATCGACCTGAAGTATTATGACCTGGGCATGGAATACCGCGACCAGACCAACGATCAGGTCACGATTGACTCCGCTGAAGCGATCAAAACCTACGGTGTTGGCGTTAAATGCGCCACGATCACGCCGGACGAAGCCCGCGTGAAGGAATTCAACCTCAAGAAAATGTGGAAGTCGCCGAACGGCACTATCCGCAATATTCTGGGCGGCACTGTGTTCCGTGAACCGATCATCTGCAAAAACGTTCCCCGCCTCATTCCAGGCTGGACGCAGCCGATCGTTATCGGCCGTCATGCTTTCGGCGACCAATATAAGGCGACCGATTTCGTCGTTCCGGGTCCGGGTAAGCTGACGCTGACCTATACGCCCGACGATGGCGGCGCGCCGATTAGCCACGAAGTCTATCACTTCGAAGGCGGCGGCGTTGCTATGGGCATGTATAACGTCGACGAGTCGATCAAAGGCTTTGCCCGCGCGTGCTTGCACTACGGCCTGTCGCGCGGCTGGCCCGTGTATCTTTCGACCAAGAACACCATTCTGAAATATTACGATGGCCGCTTTAAGGACATCTTCCAGGCCGTGTTCGACGCCGAGTTCAAGGATGCTTTCGCCGCCAAGGGCATAGTTTACGAACATCGCCTGATCGATGATATGGTCGCCTCGGCCCTAAAGTGGTCCGGCGGTTTCGTTTGGGCCTGTAAGAATTACGACGGCGACGTGCAGTCGGATTCGGTCGCCCAAGGCTTTGGCTCGCTCGGGCTGATGACCTCGGTGCTGCTCACCCCGGACGGGCAGACGGTGGAAGCCGAAGCCGCGCACGGCACCGTGACCCGCCACTATCGCGAGCACCAAAAGGGCCGCGAAACCTCGACCAACCCAATCGCCTCGATCTTCGCCTGGACGCGCGGGTTGCAGTATCGGGGCGAGTTCGACGGCACGCCGGACGTGAAGGAATTCGCGCTGACGCTGGAACGCATTTGCGTGAAGACGGTCGAATCGGGTTTCATGACCAAGGATCTCGCCCTGCTGATCGGCCCGGATCAGCCTTGGCTGTCGACCACGCAGTTCTTCGCTAAACTGGCGGAGAATATGCACAAAGAAATGAAAACCGCCTAAGGACAAAGGCCCCGCCGAAGCTTCGGCGGGGCCGTTTTCTATGATGATGACGCATGATGTCGGCCTGCATTTTCTGATTGGCCTGCAACCGAGCCCGGCGCTGACCGAGCACGATAGGGCGCTTCTTGCCGACGTGCGCCCGGCAGGAATTACCCTCTTCAAAGGAAATTTTGACCGCGACCAGCCCGAAGCCGTCTGGCGCGCGCGCCTCGCCGACCTGCTAAAGCGGGCCCAGGATGCTATCGGGCGCGAGAAAATTCTCGTAGCCCTCGATCACGAAGGCGGGCGGGTTCACCGTACGCCAGCGGGCGTCACCCATTTTCCGGCTGCGCGCGCCTATGCCGACCGCGCCGAGGAGGTGGCCAAGATTATGGCCGCCGAACTTCACGCCATCGGCGTAAATTTTATCCTCGCCCCGGTCTGCGATATCGATTCGAACGCAGCGAACCCGGTAATTGGCGACCGTAGTTTTGGGGTCGACGTCGAAACCGTCACGCGCGCCGCCCTCGCCTTCCTGCACGGGCTCGACGCTTCGGGTGTAATCGGGTGTGCGAAGCATTTTCCGGGGCATGGCGATACCGACGTGGATAGCCACCACGCCCTTCCCCGCCTGCCCTTTAGCGCCGAAGACTTAGCCGCACGGGAATTGCTGCCG
Organism: Elstera sp.; assembly: GCF_044372965.1. NCBI lineage: Bacteria > Pseudomonadati > Pseudomonadota > Alphaproteobacteria > Rhodospirillales > Rhodospirillaceae > Elstera > Elstera sp. Next base: position 17,514 of record NZ_JBILQX010000008.1, read on the forward strand.
TTTAAAGTCCTTATCGATGCAGGGGTTCCGGCGGTCATGACGGCCCATATTCTGTTTCCGGCGCTAGCGGGCGATTTGCCCGCAACCCTATCGCCGGAAATCCTGACGGGGCTCCTGCGGAACCAACTCGGCTTTACCGGCGTTATCGTCAGCGACGATCTTGGCATGAAGGCGATTGCCCCCTGGTTCGAGGCACCGGAAGCCGCGGTTCAGGCGGTTTCGGCGGGGTGCGATCTTCTGTGCCTCTGCGCGGCCCAAGCCGATACGGGCAAAGCGCGGGGAATGCGCGATGCCCTCACCCGCGCATCTGAAGCTGCGTTACAAAACGGCACGGGATTTGCTGGGATTAGTTCAGAAAGCCAGGCGCGGATAACACTGTTGCTAAATCGTCTCAAGGTGTAACAAGCCTGTCTTACCAAGGCTGCGCCGACTCGCCATTTAGCGTTAAACTGTGGTACGAGAAGCGCAGTGTGGTTCATTCTTAGGTCTGGTCCTTGCCGTAGCATTGGAACAGGAACACCTAAATGGCAGACTGTAGTGAGATTAGCCGATGATCGGTCGGCTCTAGCCTAGTGGAAACGACGACCATGACACCCATGCCTGCGTCTCTGTCTCGCCTGTGCCGGGTTCTGCCCCTCGTGGCCGTGCTGGGGCTAGGGGCTTGCGCCTCGTCGCAAACGGCGGAGAATGACCCCATCGAGGGCTTCAATCGCGGCGTTTTTGCCGTCAATGACGCCTTGGATCAGGCGGTCATCCGCCCAGTCGCCTATGGCTACCGCGAAGCTGTTCCCGAACCGATCCGCGACCGGGTGCGCGATTTCGTCGCGAACCTCGCCTCGCCCGTCATTCTGCTGAACGATCTGCTGCAAGGCGAGTTCGACCGCGCCGGAACAACCTTCACGCGGTTCTGGATCAATACGATTGCGGGCGTCGGCGGTTTGGTCGATATCGCCTCCTCGGTCGGCATTCAGCGCCACACGGAAGATTTCGGGCAAACGATGGCAACTTGGGGCGCAGGCGAAGGCGCTTACCTTGTCTTGCCGCTGCTCGGCCCGTCTAACCCGCGCGATGCTATCGGTAAAGTTGTCGATATCTTCACCGATCCGATGACCTATATCTTCGGGGCGCACGGCCCGGAATGGGGCCCCTACGCCCTTACCGGAACCCGGATTATTGATGGCCGTTCGCGCATCATCCGGGAAACTGACGATCTGCGCCGGAACTCCTTCGATTATTACGCCACCATCCGCAGCATTTACCGCCAGCAGCGGGCAGATGAAATCGCCAACGGGCGTGCCAAGCCGGGGAATACCCCCAGCTATCCTGGGCAAAACGGGAATTGATTCCCATTTACCCTGGATTGTGTGACTTGGCGAAAGGGAGCTAGAACTATGGGTGTGTCGCGTCGGGCCGTTTTGTTGGCCGGTGTTAGCTTAGCCGTGTTGCCCAGCTTTGCCGTTCAGGCTGCCGATATTTCCAAAGAAGCCCGGGAGTTGATCGAAACTCTCGGCGTTCAGGCAATCGGCACCATCAACGATGATAAGTTGGCCGATGCCGACCGGCGCGAGAAGTTCAGTAAGCTTCTCGTGGATGGGTTCGATATTCCGGCAATTGCGCGCTTCTGTCTGGGGCGTTACTGGCGCGGGGCGACCGACGAGCAAAAAGCGGCCTATCAGGCGGCTTTCCAGCAGATGATTATCGCTGTGTATGCGACACGCTTCCGCGAATACCGGGGCGTCGCCTTCAGCGTGGTCAATAGCCGGAGCGAGGGCGACGATCATGCCATCGTGACCAGCAGCTTGCAGCCGCCAACCTCCAGTCAGGCCGCAAAAGTCGAATGGCGGGTTCTGCGCCCCCAAGGCAAGCCGAAGGTTGTTGACGTGATCGTAGAAGGTGTCAGCATGTCTTTAACGCAGCAGCAGGATTTTGCAGCGGCGATGCAGAGCAATGGCGGCGATCTTGATCGCTTTATTGCCGAATTGAAAAAGCGAGCCGTCGCTTAATCTCTGACGCTCCACCCAACGAAAGGAAAGCGCGATGCTAGATTGGTTCGCCTGTCTTGGTGCCGCGTTTTTCGCGCTGCTGAGCCTGTTTTACCCAACGCGCACTTGGATGCGGGTCACTTTTGCTGTGATCGGCATTCTTGGTGCAGGCTATGGGGCGTGGGCGCAGAATGGCGGCGTGGTTGTGGCCTACGGCATTATCGTCGCCATTCAAATCGCCAGGACCTTCGTACTCGCCAAGCTGGTGGAAAGCGCCAAGCAAAGCGGCGAAACCGATGTGTCGCTGGATTGGCTCGTGTCCTCAATGACGCCGCAGCAATTTAGTGCGGGTGAAACCCTGTTTCGGTCGGGCGACCGGTCGGACGCGATGTTCGTTATCAAAACCGGCACGATTCGTCTGGTAGAGTTTAACGCCGCCCTCGGGCCGGGGCAGATGCTGGGTGAAATCGGCATTTTCTCGCCGGAAGGCAAGCGCACCGCTTCCGCAGTTTGCGAAACCAATGTCGAGCTATTGCATCTCTCTGCCCAACGGGTTTTCGAGCTATTTGCGCAGCAGCCCGCGTTCGGGTTTCAGTTGATGCAACTTATTATCCGGCGGATGAATGAGCGCGTTCAGGCCCATATGGCCGAACAGCGGGAAATCGAGCGCCGGGCTGAGATCGAAAAACAATCTAGCCGCTTGGCGCTCGCCGATACCTTCGAAGTCAGCGTGCAGCGGGTGCTTTCGGGCGTGACCAACTCGGTCGGCCAAATGCAGTTCTGCGCCCAAGCCATGTCGAGCGCCTCCGATCAAACCCAAGAGCGCAGCCAATTGGTGTCGCGCGCGCTGCAATCGGCGCGCACCTCTACCGCCCATATGGCCAATGCTGCCGAGGGGCTGAGCATGGCCATCGCCGGTATTCATCGCCATGTTGAAACCTCCGCCGATATCGCCCGGAAGGCGTCGAATCAGGCCCAAACCGCGAATAGCACGATCGAAAGCCTCAGCCAGGCCGCAACCCGCATCGGCGATGTCGTGGCGCTGATTACGGAGATTGCTGAGCAGACCAATCTTCTCGCTCTCAATGCCACCATCGAAGCCGCGCGCGCGGGCGAAGCCGGCCGGGGCTTTGCGGTGGTTGCGACGGAGGTGAAGAACCTCGCCGATCAAACCGCCAAGGCGACGGAAGAAATCACCACCCAGATCGAAAGCATGCAAAGCGCAACCGGCGCGGCGGTGACGGAAATCCAGTCGATCAGTTCGACGATTTCAACGATCAATGAAATTACGACGACTATCGTTAGCGCCATTCAAGAGCAACGTGGCGCTTCGGCAAAGATCTCGCAGAATGTGACGCAAGCCAGTGCCGACGCCGACGAAGTGGCGCGGCATATCGCACAGATTAATAATTCGGTGGGTGAGTCGAGCCAAGTCGCCGCTCAGGTCCTGCTAACGGCATCAGATCTAGTCCGCGATTCGGACGTTCTACGCTCGGAAGTAAATGGCTTCTCCAGCCAGGTCCGCACCAGCTAAGGATTATTCTTAGGCGGCTTTTTCCGGCGCGGCTTGATCGATCCATACCAGCAGCGCTTCCACCGTGGTTTCACCGACGCTAACCAATTCCCGGGCCTGGACGGAGAGCTGCGGGCCTTGCCCAGTTTTGGCCGTGCTCACAACGCGCTCGGCGGCGGAGGCCAGAGGCATTAAACCAAAGCTGGCCGCGGTCCCGTAGAGATTATAGGCATTGCGCAGCGTATCATCGGTTGCCCGACCGCGCGTGGAGCGAATGGCGCGCGTGCACTGCTGCACAACGCCAATCACATCGGCAATCAGTTTGCGCAGATCTCGCGGGGGGAGAATATCACGCAGAGCCATCAACTGCGTCGTATCGACCAGCGTCCGCCGCCCGAGCGACCGTTGCTCGCGTGCCTCTAACGTCGCTGCCTGCATGTCGATTCTCCTTCGTCAGTTCTCGATTCCCGTATCGATAACGATCCAGGGACCGGTTTAGATGCACTCGGTATCGCTACTCGCTATTTCATTAAGGCATTCTTACCAAACTTGTAAGACAATGACCAGAAGTAATTATAAACATTAACAATTTTAAATCATTGACCGGCTCTCGTACCCGTATGACAGAGTCCGGCACCTTTTCCCTAAGAGCGGCATTCCGCCTGGACAGGGGGGCGGAACGGCGCTAGGACTAACACTTCTCAACGGGGTGCCCCAATCGGGGCTGAGAGGCTAGCGCCAACCCGCCGAACCTGATCCGGATTATGCCGGCGGAGGGATTGAGTGACGGTGTCATTACCGCTCCTCCCTTAACGCGCTGGCGAGGGAGACTCGATGACCGCTACCCCCTTACGCATACGCCTCGTTCAATCGCTGCTGGCCCTTACTCTGCTGGGAACCGCCCTGCCCGCCGCCGCGCAAAATAAGCCCGAGTTGACCGTCTACACCTATTCAGGCTTTGCGGCGAAATGGGGGCCGGGACCGGCGCTGAAAGCGGGGTTTGAAGAAACCTGCGGCTGCACCCTTACCTATGTCGCCGTTGATGACGGCGTGGCCCTGCTCACCCGCCTGCGCCTGGAAGGCAAAGCCACCAAGGCCGATGTGGTTGTTGGGCTCGACCAGAATCTCACCGTGGAAGCGGGCGCGACCGGGCTGTTCACGCCGCACGGTGCCGATGTCAAAACCCTCGCCCTGCCGGTCGCCTGGAGCGACGACACCTTCCTGCCTTTCGATCACGGCGCCTTCGCAGTGATCTACGACACGAAGGCACTGCCGCAACCGCCGAAAAGCCTGAAGGAATTGGTCGAGGGTGACCCCAAGCAAAAAATCATCCTGCAAGATCCGCGCACTTCCACGCCTGGCCTCGGCATGCTCCTATGGGTGAAAGCCGTTTACGGCGATCAGGCCCCTGCTGCCTGGGCCAAACTGCGTGGGCGCATCCTCACCACGACAAAAAGTTGGGGCGACGCTTATAGTCTCTTCACCAAGGGCGAAGCGCCAATGGTGCTCTCCTACACCACCTCGCCCGCCTATCATTTGATCGAAGAAAAAACCGACCGTTACGCGGCGGCAATCTTCAGCGAAGGCCATTATCCGCAAATCGAAGTGGCGGCCGCAGTGAAGGGCAGCAAGCATCTGGCGCTGAGCAAACAGTTCCTCGCCTTTCTGCTGACCGACAAGGCACAGAGCATCATCCCGACGACCAATTGGATGTTCCCGGTCACGGCGACCGCGCCGCAGCCGGATGAATTCAAAAATCTGCCGAAACCAAGCCAAATGCTGCTGCTCCCCGGCGATCAGGTGGCGAAGAACCGCAAGGCCTGGACGAACGAATGGCTGAAGGCCATGGCGAAATAAGGGTTTATCAGTGCCCGCTCTCGCCTGTGCGCTGCTGTTACTCGCAGCGCTCGCCGCCGGTCTCGGCCCGGTTCTCGCCTTGGGGATCGGGTCCGAGACGGGTTTAGGCGATAGTTTTGCCGCGCTCCGCGACGATAGCTATCTTCGGCAAGTCGTGTGGTTCACGGTGGGGCAAGCGGCGGTCTCGACGCTTTTAGCGGTGATTGGAGCAATTCCCATTGCCCGCGCGCTGGCTCGTCGACCCGCGTTTCCAGGGCGCGCCTTGCTGGTGCACCTGCTGGCGGTTCCCCTGCTGCTGCCTGCTTTGGTCGGCGTGCTGGCCCTCGTCACGCTGTATGGACAGCAGGGGTGGGCGGCGATGCTAGTGCGCGCTTTCGGGGGCGAGATGCCGCCGCTCTATGGGCTCGGCGGAATTCTGCTCGCCCATGTGTTTTTTAATCTGCCGTTGGCGGTCCGCCTCCTCCTGCGCACGCTCGAAACCGTGCCGGGCGAAAGCTGGCGGCTCGCGGCGCAACTGGGGTTCGCCCCCCGCCACGTTTGGCGCTTTATCGACCGGCCCCTTATTTTCAGGGCGGTTCCTGCGATTGGGGCGCTGATTTTTCTGCTCTGTGCGGGTAGTTTTACGATTGTGCTGGCCCTCGGCGGCGGCCCGCGCGCGACGACGCTGGAAGTCGCGCTGTACGAGGCCCTCCGTTTAGATTTCGACCCCAGCCGCGCCGCTCTGCTTGCCTTGCTGCAAACCGGCCTTTGCGTTGGCGTTGGCGCGCTGGTGTTTATTTTGACCCCGCCCGCCGTCCCCCTCAGCCTCGGCCCCGGACGGCAGGTGACGCGGCCCGATGCGGCCCGGTTTACGACACGCCTGCACGATAGCCTTGTGATCGGGATGGCGGCGCTGTTCGTCGGCTTGCCATTGCTGGGGATGGTGGTTTCGGGATTCCGTGGTCCCGTTGCGCAGGTTCTCGGCGAGGCGGATCTTTGGGAAGCTTTGGCCAATTCCCTGCGCTTGGTAGGTCTTGCGACGCCCCTGACCTTGGCGCTCGCGGGCGGCTTGCTGATGGGCGCCCGGCATTTGCCCAGCCCCGCCCGCCGCTTGCTCGCCGGGCTCGGGGTTCTGCCGCTGGCGCTGCCGCCCATCGTGATCGGCACCGGCTGGTTTATTCTGTTCCGTCCGATGGTGCTTGATGCCTGGGTTGCCGTCGCCCTCACGATTGCCCTGAATGTGCTGATGGCCCTGCCCTATGCCCTGCGCGCCCTTGCGCCTGCCGTAAGCGATGCCGCCGCCCGGCATGATCGCCTGTGCGCGGCCCTGGGACTTTCCGGCTGGCAACGCTTCACGCTGATCGATTTCCCGGCCCTGCGCCGCCCGCTCGCGACCGCCGCCGCGCTGACCGCGGCCTTGAGCTTGGGCGACCTTGGCGCGGTCGCCCTGTTCGGGGCGAGCGAGACCGCCGCCCTGCCCGCGCTGCTGTTTAGCCGCATGGGCAGTTACCGTTTCGATGAAGCCGCCGTGATTGCGCTGTTCTTCCTGCTCGTTGGACTGGCGCTCTTTTTTGGAATCGATAAAGGATTGAACCGTGACCGTCGCGCTTGAGGTCCAAAACCTAAGCTTTACCTACGAAACGATGAAGATGCACTTCGACCTCACCGTCGAACGCGGCGCGTTTCTGGCGCTGATCGGGCCGAGTGGTGCGGGAAAATCGACCCTGCTCAACCTGATTGCCGGGTTTGAGCGGCCCGAAGCGGGGTCGATCCGGCTATTCGGGCAGGAGGTAACGGGGCTCCCGCCCGCGCGTCGCCCGGTCACGACGGTCTTTCAGGATAATAATCTGTTTGATCATTTGGATTGCGGAACGAATGTGCGGCTGGGGTTGCTGCCCGGCTCGATCAAGAGCGCCTCGGCCCATGTCGCCGCTACACAGGCGCTTGCCCAGGTTGATCTTGAAGGCTTCGGAACCCGCCCGGTCCGCGATCTTTCCGGCGGGCAGCGCCAGCGCGTTGCCCTTGCCCGGGCGCTGGTCCGCGCGCCGACCTGCCCGCTGCTGCTGCTGGATGAGCCGTTCGCAGCCCTCGGCCCCGCCCAACGCCGCGAGATGCTCGATCTGATCGAAGGCTTGCGCCAAACCCATGGGCTGACCGTCATTCTGGTCAGCCATCACCCGGACGAAGCCCGCCACGCCGCCCAAAACTGCGCGTTCCTGGAGGCCGGGCAAATCGTGGCGCTGGCGGAAACGGCAAAGCTGCTCGCGCGCACCGATCTGCCGGGGCTCACGGCCTATTTGGGCGAGGTTTAGGGCGCTATTTCGCGGGAACCACGCCCGCTTCCGGCACGACGCGTGTGGTGACATCGAGGATTTTCCCCAAAGCTTCCAAGCGCCGGTAAACGGCATCGCCCAAGACAACCGATCCATCGGTCGGGAGCGTCAGGGTGAGCAGCGTTCCATCCGCCGTGAGCGATACGTTATCGAGCACGCCGGGCGCGCCGCCCGACAGAAGATACCCCAACCGCAACGCCACGCCGACCGCACTCGCCATACGCAATTGCGCGGGGAGAAGTAATTGGGTGGGCACGCTATCCGGCAAAGCATCGCGGCTGGCCCCATAGCGCATGGCAATGGTCGTCGCCAAGAAGGCCCGACCGGGATGATCGATCCCCGTAAGCTGCGCTTGTAAAACCCGGCGATAGGCTTGCACCACGCGATAATCGGGGTGCTCGGTCCAGGCGATATCGGACAGACGGCAGGCGGCCTCCGCCAATCGACGCGTTTCGGTATCCTCGACGGGAAGCAGCGGTTCGACGAACCGCATTAATTCGGTGTGGGAAAGCGCGAAGCGGCTATCGCTGACCAACGTTTCACAACTCGCCATCAGCGGGTCCTGGGTGCGCACCCCTGGCAAAAGCCGGTCGAACAAAGCGCCTTCGCGTAAACCCGCTGCCGAAAAAATGATGTTCGACGGATTGGCGACCGCGAAAAGCTGCTCATAGACCATTGCCGCCCAGGGCAAGGTATCGGCCCGGCGGCGTGACACATCGGGGCGGCGGCGAATGGTATCGCGATCCATGCGGTGAATGCGCTGGAAAAAGCTCGCAGCAGTGCTCGCCGGAAGCGAGTAATGGTGAATGATGTGCAAGGGATAATGGCGCTGTTCCATCATCATCCGCGCCAACGTGCGCCATGCGCCGCCGACGGCGTAAAAATTCCGACCATTGAGGCTAGAAAGCCACGGCACATCTTGCAACGCGCGCTTAATCATCGCCGCGCCGCGACGAACCGAATTATCCGCAGCATCCATGAGCCGGAGCGGGCCGATGGGAAGCGAAATACGCTCACCGAGCTTGCCCCCGGCGACATCGATCAACTCCAAGCTCCCGCCGCCGAGATCGCCCACCACGCCATCGGCGTCCGGAATGGCGGACAGCACACCGAGGGCGGAAAGCCGCGCTTCTTCGGTTCCCGGAATGACCTGGACCGGCTGGCCCATCACCCGTTCGGCTTCAGAAACGAAGCTTGCCCCGTCTTCGGCATCGCGCACCGCCGCCGTGGCATAGATCAGCGTTTCGCACACATTCATCGCGTGGGTGAGCGCACGAAACCGCCCGAGGTTGGCAATCGCGCTGCGCCGCCCTTCGGGGTTGAGGCGGCCCGTGGCGGTAATGCCCCGCCCCAAGCCGCACATAACCTTTTCGTTAAAGAGAGTCAGCGGCGCGCGCGAACTATCCCGATAGACCACAAGTCGGCACGAGTTCGAGCCGATGTCGATAATGGCAATGCGTTTAGAGGTAGGCATCGACAGCTATTCCCAAGCAAATGACATCGTTGACAACGACGCATTTGCCTTAAAAAACAATAAACTAGAGAGTTTTCAAGAACACTCGGAACCAAAAAACTCTATAGCGCGAACCTCAGTCCTTGGGCTTATGCCGGGCGCGCGGTTGGGCGGCTCGGCGTTGCCCCGAGCCACGCCCCGACAGGCTTGGATTGGTCATAAAGAAGGTATGGGCTGAGAATCCATCCAAAGCTTCCGGCGGCCGCACATAGCTGCCATCGGGCTGCAAGAACCAGGTTTGGGCTTGATCTTTCAGATTCCCGGCCATGATCTGATCAAGGATCTGCTGATGCACGGTCGGCGTTTCAATCGGCACCAGGGTTTCAACCCGCCAATCGAGATTGCGCGGCATCCAATCGGCGGACGAGACAAAGACCTTGGCATAGCGCGACGGCAGATCATGGCCATTACCGAAGCAGACGACGCGACTATGCTCCAAGAACCGCCCGACGATGGAGCGAACGCGGATATTCTCCGACAGCCCAGGAACGCCAGGGCGCAGGCAGCAAATGCCGCGAATGACGAGTTCGACCTTAACCCCCGCCTCGCTGGCACGGTAGAGCGCATCGATAATCTCGGGATCGACGAGCGCGTTCATCTTCGCCCAAATCGCCGCCGGGCGACCGGCCTGAGCGCAGTCGATTTCATGCTGAATATGCTTCAGCAGCGCCGGTCGGATCGTCAGCGGCGCAATCGCGATTTTTTCGAGGCGGTCGGGATTAGCGTAACCGGTCATATAGTTGAATATCCGCGTCGCATCGCGGCACAGCACTGGATCGCAGGTAAAGAACGACAGATCAGTATAAACCTTCGCCGTGATCGGATGGTAGTTGCCCGTGCCGAAATGCACGTAGGAGCGCAGCTCGCCGCCCTCGCGCCGCACCGCGAGCGATACTTTGGCGTGGGTTTTAAGGTCGATAAACCCGTATACGACCTGCGCGCCTGCGCGCTCCAAATCGCGCGCCCAGCGGATATTCGCTTCTTCGTCAAAACGGGCTTTCAGTTCCACCAGCGCCGTGACCGACTTGCCCGCTTCCGCCGCTTCCACGAGGGCGCGGACGATGGGGCTATTGTCGGAGGTGCGATAGAGCGTCTGCTTAATCGCAATCACCGCCGGGTCGCGCGCGGCTTGCAGCAGAAACTGCACGACCACGTCGAAACTTTCGTAGGGGTGATGAACGACGATATCCTTCTGCCGGATCGCGGCAAAGCAATCCCCGCCGAAATCGCGGATTCGCTCGGGGAAGCGGGCGTTATAGGGCGGGAATAGGAGATCGTGCCGCTCATCGACAATCATCTGCCGCACGTCGGCAAGCCCAACGATAGCCGACGTGTCGAACACATCCGCAGGAGCAACGTGCAGTTGGTCGATCACAAAGGCGCGCAAATCTTCCGGCATGCCCGCATTGACGACGAGGCGAATAACCAGCCCGCGACGGCGACGCTTCAGGGCCGATTCGAATAGGCGAACGAGATCTTCCGCCTCTTCGTCGATTTCCATTTCGCTGTCGCGGTTAATGCGGAACAGGCCCTTCGCCAAAATCTCGAAGCCCGGAAACAGCCGGTCGAGGAACTGGCCAATCAAATCCTCAACCGCGAGGAAGCGAATTCCGTCGCTGGACGGCACGCGGATAAAGCGGCGAATTTGCGCCGGTTGCGGCAGCAGCGCGCGCATCACTTTACCGTCGGTCGGGCGCACCATCTGCACCACCATCGCCGAGCCGCGATTGGGGATGAAGGGAAACGGGTGCGCCGGGTCGATCGCCATTGGCGTCATGACCGGAAAAATCTGTTCGTCAAAGAACGTCGAAGCCCAGGCGCGCTCTTCGGCACTCAGCGCCTCGGGATCGGCTAGGCTGATGCCCGCCGCCACCATTTCGGTGCGCAAGGTCTGCCAGGTGGCCTCTTGAAGATCGGTGAGGACGCGCACGGCTTCGCGCAGGTCGACCAATTGTTGCGTCGGGGTCAGCCCGTCTTGGCTAACGCCCGAAACCCCCGCCGCGACTTGGCCTTCGAGCCCGGCGACGCGGACCATGAAGAACTCATCAAGGTTCGCTTCGGAGATCGAGAGGAAGCGCAGCCGCTCCAGCAACGGATGCCGCGCATTGCCGGCCTCTTCCAAAACGCGGCGATTAAACGCCAACCACGAAAGCTCCCGGTTGATGAAGCGTTGCGGCGCGGTTTTCGAGATCGTTGCGACGGGGGCAACATCGGGCTGAGCTTGGACGGGAAGAGCCGTGGTCATATGAGTCCTCTTAGCATCACGAAGCCGGATGGGCGGCTATAGCACAGTCATCGCACCGGGAGCATGACAGAGTGATGACGATACTCAAGAGCCCGTCGCTTATTCCGGTGCGCCCGCGCCGTCAGGCTCACTCAGGATGGTCCGCGCGAGCGCAACGGTGATCGGCTTTTGCGCGGCAAGCGCCGCCCGATTGAGCGCTTTGGCGAGATCGGAAACGGCCAAAAAACTACGCTCTATCCGCGGCACCAGATATCGGATAACCGGCGGATCGACCAGCGCGCCAAGATCGGCCAAATGCTTCACCAACAGCGCCGCGAGCAGGGTTTCATCGGGCGCCAAAATATCGACTTGCGGTAAGGCCGCGAGGCGCGAGGCGAGATCGGGAAGACGCACCGGCCAGCGCGCAGCGGGCTCCCGCGCTACGATCAGGGCGTGCGCCCGGCGTTCCTTCAAAAGATTGAGCAGATGAAACCAGGGCGCTTCCGCATCGGGTTCCGGGTGAAGCATGGTCTGAAGATCGATCAGCAGGCACGCGCCGGGCGGCACCGCGCGGTCAAGATCGACCTTAGCGCCCGGCATCACGGGTTTAGCCCCCGTTCGCCCCGCCCAAATCGCCGCCAGATGCGATTTTCCCGCGCCCGCCGGTCCGGTCAACACGAGTGCCGGGGCAGGCCAATCCGGCCAGCGGTTCAGCCAAGCCACGGCCAGCTCGTTGCACGGCGTCACCAGAAAATCTTCGGCCGCCAACGCCGGTTGAAATCCCAGCGCGAGCGGGAGTTGCCGGGGCGGCCCCCTCATGGCACCTCGGCGGGCGGCGGCGGCGGCGGATCATAAAGGTCCGAGGCGAGATACTGCGCGACGCCAAAACGAACCAGCACACCCAGCACGGCCATCACGGGCACCGCCATCAACACGCCGAGGAAACCGAACATCGTGCCGCCCGCAAGCAGGGCAAAGATGATCCAGACCGGATGAAGCCGCACCCGGTCGCCCACCAACCACGGCTGAAGCACATAACCTTCCAAAATTTGCCCGACCCCGAACACGCCCGCAACCAGGATCACGGGCAGCCACGAATCGAACTGAAGCAAGGCCAGCCCAACCGCCGTAACGCCGCCGACGAAGACGCCGACAAACGGAATGAAGGACAAAAGCCCCGCGAGCAGGCCAATGATAATGCCAAAATCGAGCCCAACCGTGCGCAGGCTAATTGCATAAAGTACACCGAGGCTAAGGCACAGCAGCGCTTGCCCACGCGCAAAGCCCGACAGAATCGCATCGATCTCGCGGGCTTGCTCCCGAACCGTCTCCGCCCCGCTCAGCGGCAACCACGAGTCGATCTTGCTCACGATCAGATCCCAATCGCGCAGCAGATAGAAAGCGACCACCGGCGTCACGAAGACGAGCGAGAGGATATTCACCACCGCCAGCCCGCCGACAAGCAGATTGCCAACAAACTGCGCCACATACCCCAGCGCCTTGCCGGCATCCGCCCCAGCGGCGGCGCGCAGGTTGATGACATCAGCGTCGGACACGCCAAAATCGCGCTGGGCTTGAACCAGCCAAAGATTGGCCCGCTCCTGGATCGTCGTGAGCAGCGTGGGGAGCCGCTGCGCCAATTCCACCGCCTGTACCTGCAAAATCGGCACGAACAGTAGCAGGATCAGCAGGCAAGCCAGAAAGAAGCTAACGATGGTCAACAGGCTGCCGAGCCCGCGCCCCAGGCCGCGCCGCTCCAACCAATCGACCGTCGGATCAAGAAAATAGGCGATCCCCGCTCCGGCCACGAAGGGCAACAGCACCGGCGTAATCTGCCAAACGATCAAGAGCCCCAGGAGACCGAAACCGATCATCCAGCGCCACCTGTGCACACTCATGCTCGCTCCCCTTTCGCCCCTTGGATCAGCCGATGCCAGCGCCCGGCATAGATCAGCCCGCTAACCGCCGTCGTTACAATCATGACGATTTCCACGATGAGCGTGATGGCGTCGGTCGTGGCGGGTGCAAGGCCTGTAACCCGCGCCACCATCCCCGATTCGAGTGATAAAATCCAGGCAATCACAAAGACTTGCAAAAACGTATTCACCTTAGACACGAAAATCGGGCGAATATCGGCGGGAAACTTGCGCCAGAGGCACCAAGCGAGCCCGCCCAAGATCATCAGGTCGCGCGCCAAAACCAGCACCGTTACGGCCCAACTCAGTCCGCCCTGAACCGAGAGAGCCACATACATGGTGACGAGCAACAGTTTATCGGCGGCGGGATCAAGGTAGGTGCCGAGCGTCGATTGGGCCCGAAACAGGCGGGCAATCGCCCCATCGACCGCGTCCGAAACTCCGGCAATCACGAAAAGCCAGAACCCGGTTTCGAAATCCCCGCGCACGAAGGCCATAACCGTGAACGGCACCAGCAGAATGCGGGCGACCGAAATTAGGTTCGGCAGATGGCGCAGCACCGGGCCTGGACCGGGCAAATCTGCCTCCGTTACGGCGCTTTCGCGGGGGCGGGAGCCGCGGCTGCGCCGCCGCCCGTGAAGCGCAGAACATAGCCGTCCGATTCTTGGCTCAGCTTCAACTCGCGCTGAGCGAGATTGCGCGCGGCTTGGTCGGGCGCGGCGGTCAGCGCAAGATCGATCTGGGCATCGGTCCGGGTCATCGCTTTCAACTCGGCCCCGCGCACGCCGGGAACCGCTTCCAGGCGTTTCTTCACCTCGATCCAATCGGCAAGGGTGCGTAGCGGCACTTTGACCGAGAGTGTTTCAAGAACCGCCCCAGCATCGCCGCCCGTCGCCGTCATCGGCTGCGCCGCGCGATCCTTACGCCACAGGGCTTCAAGCTCGGCCTGCAACCGCGTTACGATGCGCTCATAATAGGCGTCGCGGGTTTCGCCAACGTTGATCGGGAAGCGTTCATTGAAAATCGCTTGGCCCGAGCGGCGCAGAGTAACGCTGCCGCCATCGGCGGCATTAACGAACTCGGCGACGAGCCCTTCATAGGCATCATATTTGCGCAGCAATGGATCGAGCTTGAGCGGCGTCGCATCATAGGCGGCGGCGGGGTCGAGCGCGGCAACGTCGCCCTCATCCCCCTTGGGAAGCACCAGCGGCACGAGGCCCGTTTTGAGCGGCCGGGCTGCGAAGGCTTGCCGCCAGGGGTTTGTTGGTTCCCAGAGCAGGCTCTTATCCCCGTCGCGGAACAGGGGGAGCAGCAGCAGCGGTTTCGGCGCGGCGCGCAGTTCTTCGGCGCCAACCTGGCGCAGCAGCGCGCGGACCGACGAGGGGCGGAAACGGTAGGTGAGCGTTCCGAGGTAGCGAACGGCGGAGCTGGTTTCCTTCTCCACCTCAAACCCTTCGAGCAGCGGCGCGATTTCTTTATCGGTGAAGCCCGTCAGGCGGCTGGTATCGCCGCCGATAGCGACGCGCTCGATCAGCTTGCGCCATGCCCGCGTTTGCCCGTCGGCAATCCCGGCGTCGCGCGCTTGGGCGGCGGTCGCGGCGGTTTTATCGATGGCGATGCCCGCAACGCTAAAGCTTTCGTCGGCGGCAAAGCCCATGCTGGAGCCAAGCAACGCTGCCGTTAAAGCCAGACCCGAAAGAAACCGACGAGCGCGCATCCCTGAACATCCTCTTATCGCTGCGAAAACCACCAATCGCCGCCCTGTTGTATCTCAGCCGACGTCAGGAAGTCATCCGCTGTGATGAGGTTCGCCCACATTGCAATCGCGCACCGTTTCGCTATTGTCCGAGCAAATTCTGACTAAGACCGCCATTGGGCGACAGAGGTGCGCTATTTCCAACGAACGGACCTACCGGCAAGCCGGTGTTGATATCGATGCGGGCAATGCGCTCGTCGATGCCATTAAGCCCTTGGCGAAATCGACCGCCCGGCGTGGGGCCGACGCCTCCTTGGGCGGTTTCGGCGCTTTGTTCGATCTCAAGGCGGCAGGGTTCACCGATCCGCTGCTGGTCGCCACCACCGATGGGGTCGGCACCAAGCTGAAGCTCGCCATCGACACGGGCTATCACGATACGGTCGGGATTGATCTGGTCGCCATGTGCGTCAATGATCTCGTGGTGCAGGGGGCCGAACCGCTGCTGTTCCTCGATTATTACGCCACGGGCAAGCTGGACGTTGAGGCCGGGCGCGCTATCGTCGCCGGGATCGCCGAGGGTTGCCGTCAGGCGGGCTGCGCGCTGATCGGTGGTGAGACGGCGGAAATGCCGGGGCTTTATTCCGATGGCGACTATGATCTTGCCGGTTTCTCGGTCGGTGCGGTCGAGCGCAGCCAAGTCGTGACCGGGCGCGAGGTTGCGGTGGGTGATGTGGTGATCGGCCTCAAATCCAGCGGCGTACATTCTAACGGTTTCTCGCTGGTCCGGCGGATTCTGGCGGAAGACGGCGTGAAGCTTTCGGACGATGCTCCCTTCGCCCCCGGCACCCGCGTGGGCCAAGCCCTGCTAACGCCGACGCGAATCTATGTTAAATCCTGCCTCGCCGCCCTCAAAGCCGTGAAGGTGAAAGCCTTCGCCCATATCACCGGCGGCGGGTTAACCGAGAATATTCCGCGCGTGCTGCCCGACGGGTTGGGCGTGACCCTTGATGGTACCCAATGGCAAGCCCCCGCCGTGATGGGGTGGCTATTCAGCCGGGGGGTTGCCCTCACCGAAATGGCGCGCGTCTTCAACTGCGGCCTTGGTATGGTGCTGGTGGTGACGGAGGCCGACGCACCCGCCGCCCTCGCCGCGCTCACCGACGCCGGGGAAACCGCCACCATCGTCGGTCGGGTCGAGACGCTGAGCGGCGATGAGCGGGTTCACGTTAAGAATCTTGAGGCGGCATGGCGCGCGTAAAGCTCGGCTGCCTGATTTCGGGGCGCGGCTCCAATCTGCAAGCCCTGATCGATACCTGCGCCACCCCCGATTTCCCGGCGGAAATCGGGTTGGTGATCTCCAATAAGCCCGGCGTTCTGGGGTTGGAGCGGGCGGCGAAAGCCGGGATTCCGACGCAGGTGATCCGCCATCCGGAGTTTCCCGACCGGGCCGCGTTCGATGCGGCACTGGACGCCGCTTTGCGCGCGGCTGGGGTGGAAATCGTCTGCCTTGCCGGGTTCATGCGCCTGCTAACGCCCGAATTCGTGACCGGCTGGGGCGATAAGATTTTGAATATCCACCCCTCGCTCCTCCCCGCCTTCAAGGGTCTCGATACCCACCAGCGCGCGCTGGAGAGCGGGGCGCGCTTTGCGGGCTGCACAGTGCATATCGTCCGCCCGGCGATGGACGAAGGCCCGATTCTGGTGCAGGCCGCCGTGCCAATTATGGATGGCGATACGGAAGACAGTCTCGCCGCCCGCATTCTCACTGCCGAGCATCGCGCCTATCCCGAGGCCGTGCGGCTGCTTGCGGAAGGCCGCGTTCGGGTGGAAGGCTTGCGCTGCCATATCGATGCGCCTGCCGACCCCGCCCCCCGTTTCAATCCCTCTTTCAGCCAATAGGGTTTTTCAGATGGAAAAGATTCCGCTGACCGCCGCCGGTCCCAGCCTTTCGCGCCTTGTGTGGGGCACCTGGCGCCTGTTGGAGCAGCCGGATATCCGCGACCCGAAACCGCTGGCAGCGTTTATCGATCAGTGTTTACACCTCGGCATTACCTCCTTCGATCTCGCCGACCTCTATGGCGGGTTCGGGGTCGAGGAAGCCTTTGGGCACGGGCTTCAGGCTTGGGCGGGGGATCGGTCGGCGATCCAATTGGTCAGCAAATGCGGCATTCGCCCGGTCACGGCGGCGCGTCCCGACAATCGCGTGAAGCATTACGACACATCGCGCGATCATATTCTGCGGTCGGTCACGAACAGCCTGCGCGCGCTGCACACCGACTATCTTGATCTGCTGCTCATCCATCGCCCGGACCCGCTGATGGATGCCGATGAAACCGCCGATGCGCTGCAAGAGGTGATGGCCAAGGGCTGGGTGCGACACGTCGGCGTCTCCAACCATTCGCCCCGGCAATTCTCCTTGCTGCAATCGCGCTTGCCGGTTCCGCTGGCGACCAACCAAGTGGAATATTCCATCCTTCGCCCGGATGCGTTGGAGAATGGCAGCTTCGATCAAATGCAGAAGCTGCGGCGCGCACCCATGCTGTGGTCGCCTTTGGGCGGCGGGGCTTTGTTCACCGACCCGGCCTATGCGCCCCTGCGGGCAGCGCTCGAAACGGTCGGGAAAAAACTCGGACACGCCGATATCGGCACCACCGCCCTTGCCTGGGCGCTCACGCACCCGTCGCGCCCGGTCGCGGTCGTTGGCACCGGCCAGATCGACCGGCTCGCCGGGTATCGCGCTGCATTAACCGGGCTTGAGCGGCAAGATTGGTTCACTCTTCTGGAAGCTGCACGCGGCCAACCTGTTGCTTGAACGGCGTATTTTCGGTATCAACGTCGCAGAACATTCTTAACGAGGACCGCAGAATGGCCAATATCGCTGAAATGGAAAAACGTCACGCTGCCTTTTATAGCGGAGTCCTAAAAGCCATGACCGGCACGGGGATTGCAATTATTGTATTGCTGGCGGTGATGGCAGCCACGCTGATTCACTAGAATTTTCGAACGGTTTCCGTCGAATAAAAAACCCCGGTAGTCGCCTACCGGGGTTTCTTTTTACGCGCGAAAGGCCTTAGCCGACGATTTCGGTCCCGGCGAAGAAGTACGCAATTTCAATCGCGGCATTTTCCGGCGAATCCGAACCATGGACCGAATTGGCTTCGATCGATTCGGCGAATTCGCGGCGGATGGTGCCGGGTTCGGCCTTCGACGGATCGGTCGCGCCCATGATTTCGCGGTTGCGGGTTACGGCGTTTTCGCCTTCCAGCACCTGAAGGACGACCGGACCCGAGATCATGAAGGACACGAGTTCGCCGAAGAACGGACGGGCCTTATGGACTTCGTAGAATTTTTCGGCCTGAGCCTGGGACAGCCAAGCGCGCTTCTGGGCGACGATCTTAAGGCCGGCTTCTTCAAAGCGGGCATTGATCTTGCCGGTCAGGTCGCGGCGGGTGGCATCGGGCTTCAGGATCGAGAGGGTACGTTCCAACGCCATGTCGGCATAACTCCAGTGGTGAGCGACTGAAAGGGCGGCCCGCGACCTGCGGCCCGCCCTTCTTCAGACTTAAATAGCGAGCGGGTTATACCCGTCTCCCCCCTCCACAGGCAAGGCCCAAAGCTAAACCGAGAAATACTTTGCCTGCGGGTGTAGTACGACAATGGCAGAGGTTGACTGTTCGGGATGAAGTTGATCTTCGTCCGATAGGTTCACGCCAATCTGCTCGCCGCCCAAGAGTTTCATCAACAAATGTTGATCCGCAAGATTGGGACAGGCGGGATAACCGAAGGAATAACGGCTACCGCGATAGCCCTGCTTTAGCATTTTCTCAATGTCCCGATCATCCTCGGCGGCAAAACCAAGCTCGCCGCGAATGCGCTTATGGACGTATTCGGCCATCGCTTCGGCCATTTCGACGCCGAGCCCATGCAGATAGAGGTAATCCTGATAGCGGTTTTCGGCGAACCAATCGCGCGCCACATCTGCCACCTTCTGCCCCATCGTCACGACCTGGAGGCCGATCACGTCGCGCTGCGGATCGTGAAGATCGCGGAAGAAATCGGCGATGCACAGGCCCTGGTCGCCCGCTTGGCGCGGCAGGGTGAAACGCCCGACTTCCGTTGTGCCGTCTTCCTCGAACAGCACCACATCATTGCCATCGCCCGCGCATTTCCAATAGCCGTAGACGGCTTGGGGCAACAGAATATCGTCGGTCTGGCAGAGGTCGAGCATGCGCTTTAGGATCGGCTTCACTTCCTGGGCGGCCCAGGCTTTGAACTCGTCCAGGGATTTACCCATTTTGCGGAAACCCCATTGGAACTGAAACAGCATGGTTTCGTTCAAATAGGGCACCAGCGTCGGCACCGGCACCCGGGCCAGCACGCGCGGCCCCCAGAAGGGCGGCACCGGCGGCGTCACGTCGCGGTGAAGCTCCTGGCGGCGCAGGCGGATTTCTTCGGCATCGACCGGGCGGCGTTCGGCATTGGCGGCTTGCCCGAGAATGCGCTTGGTATGGGTCGGGCGGCTCGCGCGCTTTTCCTGCGTATCGGCGACATAGGTATCGAAACTGCCGCCGACGACCTTATCCATCAGCGAGAGCCCATCGAAGGCATCGCGGGCATAGGCGACGCGCTGGCCGCCATAGGCGGTAACGCAATCCTCTTCAACGAATTTGCGCGTCAGCGCCGCGCCGCCGAGCAGCACCGGCACGTCGATCCCCTCCCGGCGCAACTCTTCGAGATTATCCTTCATGATAACCGTCGATTTCACCAACAGGCCCGACATGCCGATGGCATCGGCCTTATGCTCTTTCGCTGCCGTCAGAATGCTTGCAATCGGCTGTTTAATGCCGAGGTTCACCACCCGGTAACCGTTATTGGTGAGGATAATATCAACCAGATTCTTGCCGATATCATGCACATCGCCCTTCACGGTCGCGAGAACGATAGTGCCTTTCTCCTGGCCCTCGATCTTTTCCATAAAGGGTTCGAGAAAAGCGACCGCCGTTTTCATGGTTTCGGCGGATTGCAGCACGAAGGGAAGCTGCATTTTGCCCGCACCGAACAGCTCGCCCACCACTTTCATGCCGTCGAGCAGGAAGCTGTTGATGATGGTGAGCGGCGGATGGGTTTTCATCGCCTCGGTCAGCTCGTCTTCAAGCCCCAAACGGTCGCCGTCGACAATCCGATCTTTCAGGCGCTCTTCAACGCTCTCCGCGCGCTTGCGCACGACTTTCGCGGCGGCTTGTCGGCCTTCAAACAGACCAAGGAAGACCTGGAGCGGGTCATAGCCCTCGCGGCGACGGTCGAAGATCAGATCTTCGGCAACCTTCACTTCTTCTTCGGGAATCTTATGCAGCGGCGTGATTTTCGACAGATGCACAATCGCGCCCGTCATCCCGCGCCGCACGGCATGATCCAGGAACACCGAGTTCAGCACGTGACGCGCGGCAGGATTGAGCCCGAAGGAGATGTTCGACAGGCCCAGGACGATCTGGCACTCGGGCAATTCCTTGGAAATCCGCTCGATAGCCTCCAGCGTCCACAGGCCGAGCTTACGGTCGTCCTCATTGCCGGTGCAAATGGTAAAAGTCAGCGGATCGAACATTAGATCCGACGCGGGCAAACCGTAACGGTTCACCGCGAAATCATAGAGCCGATGGGCGATTTCAAGCTTGCGATCAACGTCTTTCGCCATGCCCTCTTCGTCGATGGTCAGCGCGATTACCGCCGACCCGAAGCGTTTGGCGAGTTCCATGCGCTTATCGGCGGGCACTTCGCCGTCTTCAAAGTTGATCGAGTTCAGAATCGCCTTGCCGCCATACAGCTTCAGCGCGGCTTCCAAGACGGGTAGTTCGGTGGAATCGATCACCAGCGGCGCATTGACCGAACCGCGCATGCGCGTGACGGCCTGGGTCATATCGTCGATCTCGTCGCGCCCAACGAAGGCTGTGCAGAGGTCGAGCGTATGCGAGCCTTCTTTAACTTGCTCGCGCGCCATCGCAACGCAGCCGTCCCAATCGCCCGCTTCTTGCAACTCGCGGAATTTCTTCGAGCCATTGGCGTTGCAGCGCTCGCCGATGGAGAGATAGGCGTTTTCCTGGCGCAACGGCACCGCCGTATAAAGCGAGGCGACGGAAGGCACCCATTCGGGCTTGCGTTCCACCGGCACCGGACGGCCCAGGGAGTTGCCGGTTTGCGTATCGAGCCGGCGCAGCATTTGATCGAGCGCGCGAATATGGTCCGGGCGCGTGCCGCAGCAGCCGCCGACCATATTGATGCCGTCTTCGCGGATGAAGCGTTCGAGCCAGGTCGCCAGTTCCTGCGGGCTCAGCGGGTAATGGGTTTTACCGTCCACCAGTTCCGGCAAGCCCGCATTTGGCTGCACCGAAATCAGCCCCGGCCAGCTTTCGCCCAACCATTTTACATGCTCGGCCATTTCCTGCGGACCGGTAGCGCAGTTGAGCCCCATAACATCCACATCGAGCGAATGAATGACCGTCGCCGCCGCCGAAATATCGGCCCCCACCAGCAGCGTGCCGGTAGTTTCGACCGTCACCTGAACCATCAAACCGATGGATTTTCCGGCCTCTTTGCGGGCGCGCTTGGTGCCATTGACGGCGGCTTTGATCTGAAGCGGGTCCTGGCAAGTTTCGATAAGGATGGAATCCACACCGCCCGCAATCAGGCCCGCCGCCTGAATGTAGAACGAATCCTCAAGGCTCTGATAATCGATATGCCCGAGGCTGGGCAGGCGCGTGCCCGGCCCGATGGACCCCAGGATGAAACGCTGGCGTCCATCGGCCTTGAACTGCTCGCGCGTCTCATTCGCGTGCTGGCCCGCGAGGCGGTTCAGCTCGAAGGCTTCATCCTGCAAGCCGAACTCCGCCAGCGTGATCGGCGAGCCGCCGAAGCTGTTGGTCTGGACCACGTCCGACCCGGCCCCATAGTAATTGCCGTGAATTTCGCGGACGATATCGGGGCGCGACTTATTCAGAATCTCGGTGCAGTTTTCCTGCCCCAGATAATCGCGGTCCACGTCCAAATCCATCGCCTGCACCAGCGCGCCGGTGCCGCCGTCGCAAAGCAGAACCCGCTGTTTGAGGGCGGTCAGAAAATCACTCATGGCGCATCTCTCTCCAGCAATAGCTTAGGCGGCAGCGGGGGCACGAACGCCGAGGCGACGGCACAAGGCGAGGGTCAATTCGGCCCGGTTCAGCGTGTAGAAGTGAAAGTCGGAAATGCCTTCGGCCTTGAGCTTCAAGACCTGTTCCGCCGCGACCGAGGCCGCGACCAGCTTGCGCGTTTCGGGGTCAGCATCGAGCCCGTCGAAAGTATCCGCCAACCATTGCGGGACCGAGGTTCCGCAGGCTTTGGAGAATTTCAACACCTGCGCCACGTTCGTTACCGGCAGAATGCCCGGCACGATGGGAATGGAAATCCCGGCGTTGCGGGCACGCTCCAAGAAGCGCACAAACAGGTCGGTATCAAAGAAATATTGCGTGATCGCCCGCGTCGCCCCGGCGTCCACCTTGCGCTTCAACACATCGAGATCCGCGTCCAGCGACGGCGATTCAGGATGGCCTTCGGGATAGGCCGCAACCGAAATTTCAAACGGCGCGATGCGCTTTAGCCCGGCGACGAGATCGGTCGAATAGCCATAACCGCCGGGGGTGGGCTCATACGCGCCGCCCGTTGGCGTGTCGCCGCGCAAGGCAACGATATGGCGGACCCCCGAGTCCCAATAGTCGCGGGCAATCGCATCGATCTCCTCGCGCGTCGCCGCCACGCAGGTGAGATGCGCTGCGGGCTCAAGCTTGGTTTCCTGGCGCAGGCGCCGCACGGTGGCATGGGTCCGTTCGCGCGTCGAGCCGCCCGCGCCATAGGTGACGGAGACGAAGCTGGGATTAAGCGGCGCGAGCTTTTCCACCGCCGACCAGAGCGAGGCTTCCATCTCCGGGGTTTTCGGCGGAAAAAACTCGAAGGAAATGGCGAGAGCGTCGCTCATCGGGATAACTCCACAGCAGAAGAACGGATGGGTGCGGCCCCCACGTGGCGGGCCGACCAGAGAATGACGGTAAGGGGTTTGCCCGGCAGAACTTGCGAGCCATCCGCCTCAAGCCCTGCCGCCTCGCACCAGGTATCGATATCGCTTTGGGGAAAGCCTAAACGGCGATGGGCGTGGCGGTCGCGCAGTTCTTCAAGGTCATGCGGGGCGAAATCAACGATGACGAGCCGCCCACCGGGGCGCAGGACGCGGGCAGCTTCCGCAACCGCGCCCGCCGGATCTTCAAGATAATGCAAAACCTGATGCAGCGTGACCGCATCAAAACTCTGCGCCGGAAACGGGAGCGCATAAAGATCGCCCTGCCGAACCGAGCAATTCTTGAGCCCGGCCTTATCGAGATTGGCCCGCGCCAGCGCCAGCATTTCGCGGGAGAGATCAAGGCCGATAGCGCGTTCGGCTTTCGGGGCGAGAAGTTCCAGCAGCCGCCCGGTGCCCGTGCCAATATCCAGAATATCGCCGAACGGCCCATCCCCGAGCCGCCCGAGCACCGCCGCTTCAACCTCGTTGTCCGCGACATGCAAGGTGCGGATACGGTCCCAGTCGGCGGCATTCTCATCGAAATACCGCGCGGCGCATTCCGCCCGCGCCTGCTTCACCGTGTGCAACCGCCCCAGATCGAGCTGGATTTGCGCATCTTGCAGCGACAGGCGCTCGACCAACCCGCGCGCGAGCGTCGCCCCGAGCCCGCGCTGACTAAGGCGGAAGAAGGCCCAGGAGCCCTCGCGGAACCGCTCCAGCAGTCCAGCATCGCACAGAACCTTCAAATGACGCGAGACACGCGGCTGGCTTTGCCCCAGAATCGCGGTGAGATCGCTCACCGTCAGTTCCGAATCGGCGCACAGCACCAAAAGGCGCAGGCGTGTTTCTTCCGCCGCCGCGCGCAAGCGTTCCAGAAGCAGGTCGAGAGGCTCTAAATCCGTCATAGGGACATATAAATATATCCTTATGTGTTTTGGAAGCCCTTTTCGATGTTACCCCGCGTTAAAGAGTCGCTCGGCCTGCCAGGCGAGACCCGACGCGACACCGCCAAACGCATCAAACGGCGTTAGCCGCGCATCCGGCACCGCCGCCGCAATCGCGCGCTGCACCAAGGGCATCAGCGACGAGCCCCCCGTGAGAATGACCGCGTCGATGTCGCCCGGTGCGACCCGTGCAGCTTTCAGGCAAGCGTGAACCTCTGCCGTCAACTGCCGCCCCGCCCCGGCCAGGGCCGCTTCCAGCGCCTCGACTTTCAACATCAGGTTAAGCGCTTCTTCCAGATAGAACAGCGGCATCGTATAATCAGCTTGGCCCGATAGGGCGATCTTCGCGGCTTCCACCGAAGCGGCCAGCCGGTGCCCGTCGCGCTGCTCCAGAACCCGATGCAGGCGATTGAGCGGCTTTGTATCGCGCGCTTCGGCCCCCATCCGCACGACCTCCCGGTTCAGCGCGGGATCGTAGAGAAAGGCAATCTCCGCCCAGGTGGCGAGCTTGGTATAGATCCAGTTCGGCGGCGTCAGATCGTTGCGCAGCAAAGGTTGCTGATAGCCCAGCAGCGGCATGACTTCGGCGAGCGACAGGAAGCGATCAAGATCGGTCCCGCCCAAGCGCAAGCCGCCATTCGCCAGAATATCCTCGGCCTGATCCTCGTCCGAAGCACGGTTGGGGCGGGCGCGAATGATCGAGAAATCGGACGTACCCCCGCCGATATCGGCCACGAGCACCAGGGTTTCCCGCTCAATCTGCCGCTCGAAGGCCAGCGCCGCCGCAATCGGTTCGTACTGAAACACCACCTCCCGAAAGCCGACGTGCTGGGCGATATCTTCCAGCACATTCTGCGCTTCCCGGTCGGCGGTCTCATCGCCATTGACGAAATGCACCGGGCGACCGTGGACGAGTTGGGTGATTTCTTCGCCCAAGGCTTCTTCCGCCCGCGTTTTCACCGTGCGCAAGTAGAGCGCGATAATATCGGTAAAGCGCCAGCGCCGCCCCAGCGCGACCGTCTCTTCCTCAATCAGCTTGGTGCCGAGCGCCGATTTCAGCGAGCGCATCAGCCGCCCCGGCTCGCCATCCAGATAGGCGCTCATGGCGGCGCTGCCGATTTCCACCGTTTTATCTTCCGACTGGAAAAACAGCGCGCTGGGAATGGTACGCGCGCCCGGCTCCAGCGGCAGCAGGTCGGCTTTGCCGTTGCGCACAATCGCCAAGGCCGAGTTGGAGGTTCCGAAATCTAGCCCGCCCGCTGCCATAATCGCTGCCTTTCTCCAAGGGAGTGCCAAAGGGGCGCGGACCCTAACGGCGGATGGCGGGCGTGTCCAGGGGTTTCCGTATGCTGCCCCTTGACCCCGCGCCCGATTCGCTGAAATCTGCCACCCTATGAATGATGCAGTGCAAAAATACCTCCGCGATAAGGTGCTCACCCGGCTTGTGACAGGCTTCAAGGAGTTCCGCCGCGACTATTTCGAGCGCGACCGCGAGCTTTACGCCGACCTCAGCCATAAGGGCCAATCGCCGGAAGTGATGATCGTCGCCTGCTCCGATGCGCGCGTCGATCCTGCCATCGTGACGCGGACCGAGCCGGGCGATCTCTTCGTCATCCGCAACGTCGCCGCCATCGTGCCGCCGCGCGAGGCCGACCGGCACTATCACGGCACCTCCGCCGCGCTGGAATTCGGCGTGAAGGGGCTCGGCGTCGGCCATATCGTTATTCTCGGCCACGCCCTTTGCGGCGGTCTGCGGCATCTGCGCGACCGGGCACAGGGCCAGCGGGCGGCGGTGAAAGCCGGGGAAGCCCAGGAAGACAGCGCCTACGAATTTCTCTCCGACTGGGTGAAAATCGCCCTGCCCGCTTTCGACGCGGTAGAGCCCCTGCTCGCCACCCTGCCGCCCGATGAAGCCCGGCGGACGCTGGAACAGGCCGCCGTGCTGGTGTCGCTGTCGAACCTGCTGAGTTTTCCGTGGATTAGGGAGCCCGTCGCCGCCGGAACCTTGCGCCTGCACGGTTGGTACTTCGATCTCACCTCGGGCGAGCTTTCGGCCTTCGATCACGCAACCGCGAGCTTCCGCCCCGTCCGCGAACTGCCCGACGCGCTCCCCTCCGACATCGCCGCCGTCGCCGCCCGCATGATCGCCGAATGCGGTTCGTGCGCGCCGACACTGGGGCTTAACCGCTTCGTTGCGGAAAAGGCGAAGTTCTGGTGCGAGACGGTGAAGGGGTAGGGCTCGCGGCTTCAGATAGACAGGGTCGCCGCTTGTAATTACACTTGGCCCTATGACGCAGCGCATCGACATACAAGACTCCACCGCTGAGCGGCTGGCGCGGCTGCAAGCCCTGACCGGACAGGATGTGGATAGCGTTCTGAATGCGGCGCTACAGGCGCAATTGATCGAACTAGAAGCCGGAGCGTTGCGTGCGGTCGTGCAAAGCGGCGTGGACGAAGCGGATGCCGGTATTTTCTCGTCCCGAAGCATTGATGAGATATTCGCCCAGGGCATCCTACAGGCACGCCAGCCCCGGCAGGATTGATCTATGCGGTTTCGCCTTACCCGGCTCGCAGATGCGGATTTGGTCGAGATATCCGAGTATACAGCCCGGCAATGGGGCGAAGAACAGGCGCGTAAATATGCCGCGACCTTTGTGGAAGCCTTCCAGCAGCTCGGCGATAACCCAATGACACCGACGAGCCGGGCTAGGGATGACCTTCTACCAGGGTGCCGCGTCCTCGCCATAGAAAGCCATTTCATTATCTATCGTCGGCGGGATGGTACGACGGAAATTCTGCGCGTGCTTCACCACCGTATGAACCTTCCGTTACACAGACTCTCCTAACACCCTGCCCCCCTTTACTCTTAAACGAAATCCGCTAAACCTACCCCCGCGACCGATCCACCGAGTTAATAGCAGGTGTTGCCCGCAGCGCCGCGATGATATTCGTCAGGTGGCGCACGTCGGTCACTTCCACATCGACCAAGATCTCGAAGAAATCGGTCGAACGGGCGATAAACTTCAGGTTGGTGATATTCCCCTGGTTCTTGCCGATGACGGTGCCGAGCGTACCGATAGTGCCGGGCTCGTTGGAGGCGATCATATGCAGCCGACCGATATGGTGCTCCGGCATAGCGGTATCGGTTTCCCACGATACATCGATCCAGCGCTCGGGCGTGTCGGAGAAGGCTTCGAGGTTCACGCAGTCGATGGTGTGGACGGTCACGCCCTTGCCGGTGGTGACGATGCCGACGATGCGGTCGCCGGGCAGCGGGTGGCAGCAGCGCGCATAATGAACCGCCATACCGGGAATGAGGCCGCGCAGAGGCACCCCGCCGCCCTCTTTGCGCGGCTTCGGCTTGCCAATCGGCGAGGGCGGGTTTTTTGCGGTCGGTTTGGTGCCGGGGAAGACGGTGTGGATGACTTCCCGGCCCGTTACCAGCCCCTCGCCGACCATCGCATAGAGATCGTCGATGGTGGGGGCTTGCAGGGTTTTTAGCACGCCTTCCAGGGCTTTTTCGGTGAAGGCATAGCCTTCGTGCCGGAATTCCTTTTCGATCACCGTGCGCCCGAGGGTCATATACTGCGCGCGGCGCTGGATGCGCACATAGCGGCGAATCCGGGCTTTCGCCTTGCCGGTGACGACGAAATCTTCCCAATCCGCCGAAGGGGTTTGCCCCTTGGAGGTGATGATTTCCACCTGGTCGCCATTTTGCAAAATCGAGCGCAACTGCACGATACGGCTGTTGATTTTCGCCCCGACGCAGGTATCGCCGATCTGGCTATGGACGGCATAGGCGAAATCGACCGGGGTTGCCCCGCGCGGCAGTTGGATCAACTCGCCCTTGGGCGTGAAGCAGAAGACCTGATCTTGGAACATTTCCAGCTTGGTATGTTCCAAAAACTCCTCGGGGCCGGAGGCGTGTTCGAGAATATCGAGCAATTCGCGCAGCCAACGGTACTGCGCGCCTTCGGACTTGGCCCCGCCCATCGTGGGGGCCGGGATGATCGCCTTATCGGCCCCGTCCAAGGCTTGATCGGACCCTTGGCGCTTGTAGTGCCAATGGGCGGCCACGCCGTATTCGGCCACCTCGTCCATCGCGTCGGTGCGAATTTGCACTTCGATGCGCTGGCGCTGCGGGCCGATCACACTGGTATGGATCGAGCGATAGCCGTTGGGCTTCGGGGTCGAGATATAATCTTTGAACCGCCCCGGCACGCTGGGGTAGAGCGCGTGGAGCACGCCCAGGGTTTCGTAACATTTATCGGCGGTCGGCACGACGACGCGGAAGGCGATAATGTCGGAAAGCTGCTCGAAGGCAATATTCTTATGCTGCATCTTGCGCCAGATGGAATAGGGCGCTTTCTCCCGCCCCTTCACCTTGGCTTGGATGCCCGATTCGGTCAGCTTGGCGTGCAGTTCGGTGATGATCTTCTGAATGAGATCCTGCCCGCCGCCGCGCAAATATTCGAGCCGTTTGACGATAGAGGCGCGCGCTTCGGTATTGAGCTGCGCGAACGCGAGATCTTCAAGCTCGTCTTTCATCGCCTGCATACCGATTCGGTCGGCGAGCGGCGCATAGATTTCCAAGGTTTCGGCGGCGATGCGCGAGCGTTTTTCCGGCTTAGGAATGAAGTTCAGCGTGCGCATATTGTGCAGCCGGTCCGCCAGCTTCACCAGCAACACGCGGATATCTTCGGACATGGCCAGCACGAACTTCCGGAAGTTTTCCGCCTGTTTCGTTTGGTCCGACTGCAACTCGATGCGCGTTAGCTTGGTGACGCCATTCACCAGCCGCCCGATTTCCTTGCCAAAGGCCTTTTCGATATCGGGGAGCTTAACCTCCGTATCCTCAATCACGTCATGCAGCAGCGCTGTGACGATGGAGGCGGTATCGAGCCTAAGGTTCGTAAGGATGCCCGCAACTTCAAGCGGGTGAGAGAAATAGGGGTCGCCATTGGCGCGGGTTTGCGCCCCATGGGCTTTGAGCGCAAACACATAGGCGCGATTCAGCACGTCCTCGTCCACATCGGGATCATAGGCCCGAACTCGGTCAACCAATTCGTACTGACGGATCATCGGCGCTGTGCGGCCTCCCACCTTCTCTTCAATCTATGTTGACACGCTAAACTGCTGCGGCAACTGACATTCTTCCCGTGACCAATAAAAAACGGCAGCCCCGCAGGACTGCCGTTAAAAAACCAAACCCGCTTAGGGGGTTAGATTTCGGCGTCTTCGTCCGCAACCACGGGCTCGTCACCCTCGGCTTCGTCCAATTCGGTATCGTCCGACGCCAGCACGTCGTTGACGGCCATATTGCGGGCGAGTTCCTGTTCGGACTGGATGAAATCGACGATTTCTTCTTCCGGCTCGTCGGCTTCGAAGGTCTTCTGATGGCCACGCACCAGCGAGTTCCGCAGAACTTCGTTATCCAGCTTTTCTTCGGCAATCTCACGCAAGGCAATGACGGGGTTCTTGTCATTATCGCGCTCGACGGAAATCGGCATGCCGCTGGAAATATCCCGCGCGCGCTGGGCGGCGAGCATCACCAGTTCAAACCGATTGGGAACCCTTTGAACGCAATCTTCAACGGTAACGCGGGCCATGATCATCCTTCGCGTAAAGCAAGCCACCCGGTAAGCCGAGGGGCGAAGTCAAGCGCGCACTATAAAAACCCCTCTTGACAAAGGCAAGAATAGGTTTGCGTTGCGGGATCGATTCTC
>NZ_JBILQX010000292.1:0-2756 GCF_044372965.1 Elstera sp.
GAACGGCGCGGGCGCGGACTTCAGGAGAAAACTTGTTCGTCGTCTTGCTTGTCATAGACCCTACTTCTCACGAGTTGGGGTCTCCGGCAAACTCGGGGCGGTTCACACCCGATCAGAAGCGCTGATCAGGGCGGGGTGGTTGCAGGTCTGGACCTGCGGGCGAGGGGATGGACAGACGGTGATGTCCATCCCATCTCTTCAGGACCAACCTTTCTGTTTATGTGAAGGGACGATCATGCGACCGCTCGGGTATTTTTTGATCGTTGCAAACCTCGGTCTATCGCTTTCAGCGCGCGCGCAAGAGCCGCGCGGGGCAGAGCTTGAATATCGCGTTTATGTGGGCGGTATTGCCGCCGCCCGCTATTTTCTGCGCTATACCGCCTCCGACACCCGCACGGAAATCGCGCTGACAGCACAGACCGAGGGGGTTACGGATTGGATTATCGGCTGGCGCTCCTCGCAGTTTGCCGAAGCCGATGTGGACCCATTGTCCCCCAGCCGGGTTCAGCAGGTCGTGTTTCGCACCGAAGGCGTCTTTCGCGGCCAAGTGCGCCGTGTTGATCTGCGTTCCTACGCCAATCGGCCGGCCGATTGGCAGATTAGCCCGCCGGAGGACCCGGAGCCGCGCACGCCGATTCTGCCGGAGCAGACGGCGGGCACGCTTGATCCGCTAACAGGAACCTTTCTCGGTCTGCGCCAGCAGGCCGATACGGGCGGGTGCCCCACGCAAATCCCCGTTTTCGATGGCCGTCGCCGTTACGATGCGGTGTTCGCGCCGCCCCGAGCGGATGAACTGAAACCGTCTTCCTATACGATTTTCGCGGGGCCGACGTTGGTCTGCCAATTCACGATTAAGCGCATCGGCGGCTACGTTATCCGCGAGAATGATTGGAACCGCGCGGAAGATCGCGAAAAGCCAATTATTCTGCATTTGGGGAAAGTACTTCCCGGCTTGCCGCGTCTCCCCGTCCGGATTGAGAGTGAACTCACGGTGGGCAGCATTATCGTGCATTTGGTCGCCGCCCGCCCTGCAAGCGGGGTTACGCGCATGGCTGCCTTGCCCGCGCAATAGGCTTGTCTCTCTGGTTTCGGGCCAATATCCAAGGTGATAGTGTTCGGCGCTTAACGCCGCTCACCCGTTCGAACCGGAGACGACCCGATGAAGTTGACCGATACCGCCCTATTTCGCCAACACGCCTACATCAACGGCCAGTGGGTCGCCGCCGATGCGGGCGCGACGATTTCCGTCGATAATCCGGCGACGGGCGCGGCGATTGGGACGGTGCCGAATATGGGCGCGGTCGAAACCCGCCGCGCAATTGATGCCGCATCCGCAGCCTTTCCGTTGTGGGCCGCTAAAACCGCCAAAGAACGCGCCACTATTCTGAGCCGCTGGGCCGATCTTATCACCCAGAACGTCGAAGATCTGGCGCAGATTATGACAACCGAGCAGGGCAAGCCGCTGGCCGAAGCGCGGGGCGAAATCCTCTCCGGCGCGGCCTATATCCAATGGTTTGCCGAAGAAGGCCGCCGGGTGTATGGCGATTTTATTCCGCAGCCGCGCAGCGGCCAACGCTTGCTTGTTGTCAAGCAGCCGGTTGGGGTTTGCGGCGCGATTACGCCGTGGAATTTCCCTTCCTCGATGATCGCGCGGAAAGCCGGGGCGGCCTTGGCCGTTGGTTGTACTTTGGTGGTCAAACCCTCCGATCTCACGCCCTTTTCGGCGCTCGCTTTGGCGGAACTCGCCGAGCGCGCTGGGCTACCGGCGGGCGTGCTGAATATCGTTTTCGGCGATGCGCCGCCGATTGGCGATGAACTGTGCTTCAATCCGAAGGTGAAGAAGATCACCTTCACCGGCTCCACGGCGGTCGGTAAGCTGCTGCTCGGTAAGGCCGCGCAGACGGTGAAAAAGGTCAGCATGGAGTTGGGCGGCAATGCGCCGTTCATCGTGTTCGACGATGCCGATATTGACGCGGCGGTGGCGGGAGCAATCCTCTCCAAATACCGCAATGCCGGGCAAACCTGCGTCTGCGCCAACCGCGTCTTTGTTCAGGACGGATTTTACGACGCGTTTGCTGAAAAATTCACGGCTGCCGTGAAGGCGCTGAAAGTCGGTAATGGGCTGGAGGCAGGCACGACGACGGGGCCGCTGATCGATGATCGCGCGCTGGCCAAAGTCGAACGTATGGTGGCGGATGCGACCGATAAGGGCGCGAAAATCCTCACCGGCGGGCATAAGCACGCTTTGGGCGGTCGTTTCTACGAGCCGACCGTTCTTGCCAATGTAACGCCCGATATGGCCGTGATCCGCGATGAAATCTTCGGCCCGGTTGCGCCGCTGGTGCGCTTCAAGGATGAAGCCGAGGTTATTCACCTGGCGAATGATACCGATTACGGTTTGGCCGCCTATTTCTACGCGCGCGATCTTGGCCGCGTCTGGCGCGTCGCCGAAGCCTTGGAATATGGCATGGTTGCCATCAACGAAGGCGCGATTGCGACCGAAGTTGCGCCCTTCGGCGGTGTCAAACAGTCTGGTATGGGCCGCGAAGGCTCCAAATATGGCGTGGACGATTACGTCCAGATCAAGTTCCTCGCAATGGGCGGCATTGGAGCCTAAGCATGGCCTATGATTTCGACCTGCTGACGATTGGCGCGGGCTCCGGCGGGGTGGCGGGCTCCCGCCGCGCCGCCTCCTACGGGCCCCGCGTGGGGATCATTGAGGAAGCTCGCATTGGTGGTACCTGCGTGCTGCGCGG
>NZ_JBILQX010000100.1:0-12166 GCF_044372965.1 Elstera sp.
GGCTGCGCCGATCTATCAGGTCGGGGCCTTGATGGGCTCGAACCTCATCATCGTTGTCTTCGCCGTCGTCGTGATCGGTGGGATGGGCTCTATCCTGGGGTCGATCATCACCGGGGTGGCCTTGGGTATCGTCGAGGGCCTTACGAAAGTCTTTTATCCCGAAGCGTCGAGCACGGTGATTTTCGTGCTGATGATCCTGGTTCTGCTGGTGAAACCGGCGGGCCTCTTCGGCAAAACCGCGTAAAGGAGGGTGCGATGTCGCCTGCTGCTGCCCGTTCCTTCCTAATCTTCGGTTTTCTGTTCGCCATCGTCCCCTTTACCGGGCTGTACGAGGTGACGATCATGAAGATCCTCTGTTTTGCGCTGTTTGCCTGCGCGTTTAACCTGCTGCTCGGCTTTGCCGGGTTGCTGAGCTTCGGCCACGCGGCTTTCTTCGGGGGCGGGGCCTATGTGGCCGCCCATGTGGCGAAAGTTTGGGGCTGGACGCCGGAACTGGCGCTCTTGGCGGGGAGTGCGAGCGCGGCCCTGATGGGGGTCGTCTTCGGTCTGGTCGCCATCCGCCGCCAGGGCATTTACTTCGCCATGATTACGCTCGCCATGGCGCAGATGATTTTCTTCGTCGCCCTGCAAGTGCCCTTCACCCATGGGGAAGACGGGATTCAAGCGGTGCCGCGCGGGCATTTGTTCGGCGTGATCGATCTGATGCCGACGACGACCATGTATTACTTTGTCCTCGTTGTGGTGCTAGCGGGTTTGCTGCTGATCTACCGCACGGTTCACTCGCCGTTCGGCCAGGTGCTGAAGGCCATCCGCGAGAACGAGCCGCGCGCCCGGTCGCTCGGTTACTCGGTGGATCGCTATAAGCTGCTCGCCTTCGTGCTCTCGGCGGCCCTTGCGGGGCTGGCCGGGGGCTTGAAAGCCATCACCTTGCAACTCGCCAGCTTATCGGACGTGCATTGGACCATGTCGGGCGAGGTGGTGTTGATGACGCTGCTGGGGGGTATCGGCACGCTGTTCGGCCCCATCGTCGGCGCGGGGATTATCGTGCTTATTCAAGATTACCTGGCCGAAACGGGGGCTTGGGTGACGATCATCACCGGGGGGATTTTCGTGGTCTGCGTTATGCTGTTCCGGCGCGGGATTGCGGGCGAGTTGCCGCGCCTGTTGGCCTTGGTGAAAAAGCCCTCCTAAGGCCAATTCGACGAGACAGAAAACAAGGCCGCCTCCGGTTTTCGGGGGCGGCTTTTTTTCTGGGCCAGCGCTGTTAAGAACGCTATTGCAACTCGCTCGCAACAATGGCATCGTCGCGATCTGTTGAGAATGCGTCGCAATGCGCGGGAGTGAGGTCTAAGATGGCAAAGATGATTAAGCGAGTGAATATCGTAGCGCTAACGGCCACGGCCCTGTGGCTTGCGGGCACGTCCCTGGCCGGGGCGGCGGATGTGAACGTTTATTCCTCGCGCCATTACCCGACCGATCAGGCCATGTACGACAAATTCACCGCCGAAACCGGCATTAAGGTGAATGTGGTCCAAGGCGATATCAATGGCCTGGTGCAGCGCTTGCAGCGCGAAGGCGCGAACTCGCCCGCCGATGTGATCATTACGGTCGATGCCGCCAATCTCTACATCCTGAAGAACGCCAAGCTGTTGCAGCCGTTCAAATCCGCCACGGTGGACGAGGTGGTTCCGGCCAATCTGCGCGACCCGGATGGGCAGTGGTTCAGCATCGCCGTGCGCTCCCGCGTGATCGCCTATAATACCGACAAGGTGAAGCCCGCTGATATCGCGACCTACGAGTCGCTCTCGGACCCGAAGTTAAAGGGCAAGGTGCTGACCCGCTCGTCGAACCACACCTATAACCTCTCGCTGATCGCTTCACTGATCGCTAACGACGGGCTCGATAAGGCCGAAAGCTGGGCCAAGGGCCTGGTCGCCAACTTCGCCCGCGCCCCGCAAGGGGGCGATACGGATCAGCTCAAGGCGATTGCCGCCGGGGAAGCCGATATCGCCCTGACCAATCATTACTACTACGCCCGCCTTAAGGGCGGCTCCGACGCCGACAAAAAGATCGTCGAGAAAATCGCCATTCTGTTCCCGAACCAAGCCGATCGCGGCGCGCACATCAACGTGTCGGGCGTTGGCCTCACCAAGAATGCACCGAACAAGGCCGAAGCGGCCAAGTTCCTCGAATTCCTCATCAGCAAGGACGCGCAGAAGGTCATGTCCGCCGGAACGATGGAGTTCCCGGTGCGTGCCGATGTGGAGGCCGATCCCATTCTTGCCAGCTTCGGCAAGTTCAAGGTCGACACCTTGAACCTCGCAAAGCTGGGGGAAGCCACGCCCGACGCCTTGAAGGTCGCGGATCGCGCCGGTTGGCGCTAAGCTAAGGGGAGAGGGGATACCCGCCGGCACTCCCCCTTCACCCACCTTAGACGCGCGAGGCACCATGCAGGGCGATCGGCAAGCAATCCAATACCTCAATAAGATTCTCTATAACGAGCTAACGGCCATCAATCAGTACTTCTTGCATGCGCGCATGCATAAGAACTGGGGTTTTAATCGGCTCGGCGAGAAAACCTATCACGAATCCATCGATGAAATGCGCCATGCCGATTGGCTCATTGAACGGATTCTGTTCCTCGAAGGCCTGCCTAATCTGCAAGACTTGGGCAAGCTGCTGATCGGCGAAGACGTGCCGGAAGCCCTGTCGGGCGACCTGCGCCTCGAAACCCAGGCGCGGACCGATCTGATCGAAGCGATGGCCTATCTCGAAGAGATCAAAGATTACGCCAGCCGCGATTTGCTGACGAAAATTCTGGTGGATACCGAAGAGCATATCGACTTCCTCGAAACCCAATTGGCGCTGATCGAACAGATCGGCCTGCAAAACTATCTGCAACATCAGGTCGAGCCGCTGAAAAGCTAAACGCTTAAAGCTAGACCTTGGTAACCTAGAGGGCCGCATGATCGTCTGTGTCTGCAATGCCTTGAGCGAGCGTGATCTGGTCCGAGCCCGAGAAAGCGGCGCGGCGACCCTCGCGGCCCTCTACAAAGCCCACGGCTGCCAAGTGAAATGCGGCCGCTGCGTCGGCCACGCCCGCAGCCTGCTACCGGAAGCCCCGGTGGAGCGGCGGCGGCAGATGGAGGTTGCGGGTTAGTCTTCGACGCTGAGCCGGGGCCAGCGCGCGCCCCAATTTTTAGCTTTCAAGCGCCGCTGATAGAGTGGCAAGCGCAGGGCAAACTTCGGCGTCGGTCGAACGCGCAACGCGATGAGATCGTCGATACCAAAGGGGGCCAAAAGATCGAGCCGCCCCTGGAACAAGCGCACCGCAATCGCCGTACAACGCTCGGGCCAGAACCGAAGGGCGTCAGCCGTGTCGCAATACGGCGCATCGCCGTTTTGAAGATGCATAGTGGCTTGGTTCTTGACCGACCAGAGTAACGCTGGGCGGCTTTTTTTCAGGAACGCTTCATAGCGCCCCGCTAAGCTGGGGTCAGTCGCCACCGCATCGAAATAAACAACATCGATGTCGCTCTGGGGTTCTTGCCAGGGCCTGCCGTGCAAAACGTCCCAAACAGCATTGCGGATAAAACCCGCCCCGATCCAACAATCGGGCAGCTCGAGCGCTTCGACCTGTCGCAAGGCGTCCATCATCGCAGGTTGGCCCTCAACGAACCGAAGCAAATCCTGTTCGGTGCGCAACGCTTGGGCCTACGCCAGTTCCTTATCCAGCATCCGCGTCCGCTTGGCCATATAGGTCCAAGCGGCTTTCGTGGCGACCTGATGCAGCAACCCGCGCGGGGTGAGGCCGATGGCCTTGAAAATCATCGCCATGAAGCGATCTACATGGTGCGGGCGGTAGAAGGCATAGGCCCGGCGGGCGTAAGCGCGGGTATTTGTTTTGCGGTCATAGGGAACATCGGTGCCGTTGGCCGCGTAATAGGCATAGGCCAACTCATCGTCTTCACTCTCGGTAAGACGGGTAGCCGCCACCCGCAACCTTTGCCAGCGCCCCAGGCCGTCTTTTTCAAGGTACGTCTTAAGGGTGCTGTAGAACAGCTTGTAATGACGCAATTCATCGGCTGCAATGGCGGCGCAAATTTGTTGCAAGACAGGTTCCTGGGTTCCGTCCTTAATAGCGGCATACCAGGAGCTTGTACCGGTTTCGACGATGCAGCGGGCGATCAACTCGCCCGCGCGGCTGCCGCGAACCGATTCTTGTGAATCCAAGGGCAGACGATATCCGGTGACGAAGGTATGAAACGCAGCGTCGAAATCGAAGGTGGGATCGGCCAGCTCAGCCCAACGGCGCAGGGCCTGGCCATGCTGAACCTCTTCGGCCGCCCAGGCGTCGGTCGCGGCGCAAAACCCAGGATCGTCGCGGAAGACGTTCTTGAGGTAGGCCGCGTATTCCCAGCCGTTATGTTCGACCAGGGCAGCAGCTTTGACGACCTTAACCGTATCGGGATCGACCAAATTTACCTGGAAACGGTCCCAGGCAATATCGTCCAA
Organism: Elstera sp.; assembly: GCF_044372965.1. NCBI lineage: Bacteria > Pseudomonadati > Pseudomonadota > Alphaproteobacteria > Rhodospirillales > Rhodospirillaceae > Elstera > Elstera sp. The sequence goes on from NZ_JBILQX010000100.1 coordinate 4,516, forward strand.
GGTCCAGCCTTTCATAGTCTCACCTTCGGCTCTTCTGTCCGCTCTGGGGGATCGTTTCGCAACAGATGGGGGTGGATTGCCCCGTGTCCAACAGTCCCTAAGGACTCCCGCATTTCATCGGAGGTCATCCTTCATGCTTACCGCGCCGCACACACTCTGTCCATGTTAGTGCGCGAGAATGGCCTGGATGACGGAGGAACTTGCTCATGACCCACACCTATCACGCCGCCCTGGCAACCATCATCGCGCAGAAAAAAAGCATCGACGGTATCATATCGGCTCGGGATAAAGCCGCGCGCGTCGCCGCCGAGGAGGAGGCGAGCCAATTGCTGCGCTGCCGCGAACTCTGGCGCACGCTCTATCTGCCCCGGCTTCAGCACGCCCTGCACGACGTGAACGAGGCGCTGGACGAGTCGGGCATTCACCTGCGCGATATTCCCCAGCGCGGGCCGGCACCGTTTATCTCGTCCATCCTGTTCGTGCTGTTTTTCGATGGGCAACCCGAGGGCGAAAAGCTGCGCATCGGCTTTGATCGGACCGGCGTGCTCACGGTACAACGGCTCGACCCGCGCGAAAAACTGCTGGAAACCTTGCCCGCCACCGCGTTGGATGGCGAGGCGTGCGGGCGGCTGCTGACCGAGTTTGTCAGCACCATCTGCGCCGCCCATTTTGCGAAGCTGCAAGCCTGAGGCGAAGGATGATCGATCTTCAAGCGTTGGAGGAACGGGCGCTGAACGCCTGGCCCGCCCCGCAAACCCATCTTCTGGCCGGATGGGCGCTACGCTTTGCCGGGGGCTATACCAAGCGTGCCAATTCCGCCAATGCGCTGCACGCCGGGGCCGCGCCGGTTCAGGCGATTTTGCCGGAGGTGGAAGCCCTATATGCCCGCCACGGTCTGCCGCCGCTGTTCCGCCTCTCGCCCTTGGCCCCCGAGGAGAGCGACGCGACGCTCGCCACCGCAGGCTATCGGCGGCTCGACCCGACGTTGGTCTTAATCCGCCCGCTTTCGTGCAGTATCGGCGGCTTGCCAACGGATATCGAGATTGCGCCTCAGCCAAGCGCCGCCTGGCTCAACGGCTTTGCAGCCGCGAATGGGGTTCCTGCGGCCCGCCAAGCCCTGCACGACCGTATTCTGAGCGGGATTGTGCCGCAGGCTGGGTTTCTAACGCTCACCTTGGCCGCCGAACCCATCGGCTATGGGCTCGGCGTGTTGGAGCGGGGGGCGCTTGGGATTTTCGATATCGTCGTTGCGCCCGAACATCGCCGTCGCGGCTATGGGCAGCGGATAACGGCGGCGCTGCTCGCCTGGGGGGCGCAACACGGGGCGACGAGCGCCTATCTGCAGGTCGTGGCCGCCAATGCCCCCGCCCGCGCGCTCTACGCGGCCCAAGGGTTTGGGGAAGCCTATGGCTACCACTATTGGATCAAGGATTCCTAAGCGCCGCCCGCAATCTTCTTGAGGGTATTGGTGGTCGAAAACCCGGCTTCCAGATTCGCCAGAAGCACTTTGCCGCCGCGTTTCAGCACGAGGTCGGACCCGACCACGGTTTCCACGGTATAATCGGCCCCTTTCACCAGCACGTCGGGTTCCACGGCGGCGATCAGATCGCGCGGCGTGTCTTCCCCGAATAGGACCACGGCATCGACCGCCGCCATCGAGGCGAGCACGATGGCGCGGGCCATTTCCGATTGCACGGGGCGGCTATCGCCCTTCAGGCGCTTTACCGAGGCATCGGTATTGAGCCCCACGACCAGCCGGTCGCAGGCGGCTTTCGATTGGGTCAGCAGTGAGACATGGCCGGGGTGGATAAGGTCGAAGCAGCCGTTGGTGAAGCCGACGCGCAAGCCTTGCCGCCGCCACGCGCCAACCAGATCGGCGATTTGCCCGTGGGAGATGATCTTCTGCTCGCCCACGGCCAAATCACTGCCTTGCAGCGCGGCGGATAGGTCTTCCAGGCGGCAAACGGCGGTGCCGATCTTCCCCACGACAATCCCGGCGGCGGCATTGGCGAGCAGGCAGGCGTCGGTGAGCGAGAACCCGGCGGCGAGCGCGGTCGCAAGACCCGCAACGACCGTATCGCCCGCGCCGGAGACGTCGAAGACTTCTTGGGCGGTCGCCGAAACGTGGAAGGGCGCGCCCTCGCGCGTCACCAGCGTCATCCCATCCTGGCTGCGCGTCACCAGCACGGCTTCGATGCTGGTTGTCGCCAGAATATGCCGGGCGGCGATGACGATGGCGGCTTCATCATGGGTGGAAAGCCCGGTCGCTTCCGCGAGTTCGGCCCGGTTCGGGGTGACGAGGGTCGCGCCATTATAGCGCGTCCAGTCGCGGCCCTTGGGATCGACGATCACCGGCACGCGCTTTTGCTGGGCGAGGGTGAGCAGCGCGCGGAAGGTTTCGGGGCAGAGCACGCCCTTGCCGTAATCGGAGAGCGTAAGCGCGCCGCTTTGGTTCAACGCCTCTTCTGTTCGCCGCAGCAAATCGGCCACGGTGGCGGGGCGGATCGGCGAAATCTCTTCTTGGTCGGCACGAAGGAGTTGTTGCGATCCCGCAACAAAGCGCGTCTTAACCGTGGTTTGCCGGTTGGTTTCGACCAGCAAATGTGGCTCCACCCGCTCTTCCGCCGCCACCAGCGCCGTGACGCCATGCCCGGCGGCATCATCGCCGACCACCGAGACGAAGCAGCATTCCGCGCCTAAGGCCAGAAGATTGCGCAGCACATTGCCCGCGCCGCCGAGCACGGTGGTTTCGCGTTGAATGCGTAAGACCGGAATCGGGCCTTCCGGCGAGATACGCTCAACCGTTCCATAAACGAAACGATCCATCATCACGTCGCCGACAGCGGTGACGCGGGCGGCGCGCAGGGTTTCGAGGCGGGCGGCGAGGTCGATGAGTTGCGACATGGAAGATCCTTAAACCCGCGCCCGGTCGCGCGCTTCGGTCAGCAGGCGCTCGAACTGATCGGTGATGCGGTCGATATCGAAAGCGTGATCGGCATAGGTTTTGCCGCGCGCCGCCATCTCGGCCCGCAAGGCCGGATCGGCGCGCAGGCGGCGGGCGGCGGCAACGAAGCCCGCCTCATCCTCCGGCGCGGCCACCAGCCCCGCGCCTTCGCGGGTAATCAGCTTGGCCGCCAGATTGTTGAGTGGGATTGCCCCCAACAGAGGCCGGTCGGCGCAGAGATAGGCGAGCGTTTTCGACGGCACCGAGTAAACCCCCGCGTCCGGCTCCAGCAGCACAACTAGGGCCGCGCCGGTGCCAATGGCGTTTGGCACCTCGGCGAAAGGTTGGAACGGCAGCAGGATGAGATTGTCCAAGCCTTCGCGGGCCTTCGCCTCGGCCAACCAATCCGCGCCGATGCCTTCGGTCACGACCAACACGCGCACGTCGGGATCATCCTTAAACGCGCGGGCGAGGGCCGCCAGCAACTGCGGATTATGCTTTAGCCCCAAGGTGCCCGAGTACATGAACACAATCTTGCCGACGAGCCCATGGGCTTGCGACCAGGGATTATCCTGCGGGCGCGGCGGCAGATCTTCCCGCGCGCCCCAGTTCTCGATCACGGCGATGCGCTCGCGGCCAATACCCTCGGCGGTCAGCAGTGGTACGAAATCCTCGGTAATGGCGACGATTTGGTCGGAGGCGCGCCACAGGCGTTTTTCCAGCGCCTTGTACCACGCCCCAATCAGCGCGCCGAACACCGGGATTTTCGCGCGCAGGATCTTATCCATGGCGACGCCGTAAACATCCTGGTGCCAAAAGAGAAAGCCGGTTTTATGGCGTTGGGCGAAGCGCAGCAGTTTGGCCTGCGGGTCGAGCGGCGCATTGCCGCCCAGGATCACGTCGGGCTTGAAGGCAGCCACCGCGTCCACCAGCAGTTTGGCATAGCGGCGCTCTTGCAGCGCGCGCTGGACGAAACTGTATTTCTTAAACGCGGTCCCGAGGCTCAGCGCCTTGAGGTGCAGGCCGGGCGGATCGTCCGGGCGCGGCGCAAGCGGGCCTTTCGGCGCTTGGAACTCGCTGAAGGTCAGGTGCAGCACCTCATGGCCGCGCTTGGCGAGCGCGCGGGCGAGTTGCACCGGGAAGGCATGGCCGGGGTAATCGTGGAAAGCGATTCTCACGATTTCCGCTCCTGACGCGCAAGGCGGCGCTCATAGAGCTTGGCATCGACCAAAAAGCGGAACCACAGGGTTTGCAACACGCAGTAAATCAGCCCCTCTTTCCCGTCGAGGAAACCGAGGCGAATGATATAGCGGTAGAGAAAGAACAGAAACGCCCGCAGAAGCAGCGGGGCTTTGTAATAACCACCCCGCAAAGCGCGCTTGCGCTGCACCGGATTTCCGTTGAAATCTGGTTGGACAAGGCCGGTTGCGGCGCTGGCTTCTTCGATCTCGTCGGCCTCGGCGTCGGACCAACGGTTATGCCGGGCGGTCCATTCGGTCAGGCTCATGCGTTGATCGTCGAGCATCGGTTGATGGATTTGCGCCGTCGTGCCATCGCACAGAAAATGCTGGTCGTATTTGCGCATTTCACAACGGCCATGCCCGGTTTTAAACAGGCGCATGTGCCAATTGGGGTATAATCCACCGCGACGGAGTTCGCGCCCGAGGAACATGGTGAGGCGGGGAAGGAAATATCCCACCACATCGCCCGCAAATCCTTGCTGTCGTAGCGCTAAAATGGCATCAACAAGACCATCGGACAAACGTTCGTCCGCATCCAAGTGCAATTGCCAGCCGTAAGCTAGCGGTAATGTTTGAATGGCCCAGTTCCGTTGTGATCCGTAGTTTTCGAAGGGATGATGAACCAGATGCGCCCCCGCCGCCCGCACCAGATCGAGCGTTCGATCGGTCGAACCGCTATCCACGACATGAATGTCGTCGGACACGCGCGCGGCGCTGGCCAGGGTGGCAGCAATGCTGGCTTCGGAATTGAAGGTCAGAATGACAACGGAAAGGGCCATGATATCCGGTCTGAAAAGAACGGGGCACGGCAAGGGAAAGACGCGCGCGCCCGGCTTTCCTTTACGGGGGTAGGCTGCGGCTTGGCAAGGGTCGCGCGCGCCACAGCAGATGAAACTTTCGTCATTTGCGCGTGGAAACCCTATTCAAGCCCCCCGCGTTCATGCCATTGTGCCGCGTAAATTGGCGATTCCTGCATTGATGACACACCCGCCGACCTCCCTGGATCTCGATAGTTCTGCGCCCCCCACGGCGCCGGAAGAAGGCTTGGTGCAACGCGCCAGCTTTGCGGCTGGGGAAGATATCGTGCGCGAGGGCGACCCCGGCGACTGCTTCTATTTCATCGAAGAAGGCAGCGTCGAGGTCTTCAAATCCGGCCCTGGCGGCGCGTTAAAGCTGGGTGAAACCGGCGCGGGCGGCCTGTTCGGCGAAATGGCGCTGATCGACAATAAGCCGCGCATGGCGACCGTGCGGGCAAAAGAGCCGACCACCTGCCGCATCTTCCCCGCCGCGATCCTGTCCCAGAGCCTTGAGGGTTCGGACTCGCTGGTGCAGATGCTGCTGAAGCTGTTCGTGAAGAACATTCGCAATGTCGCCAACTTGCAGATGGAAAACCGGCGCCTGCTGTCGGAACTCACTCAGTTCCGTGACCGCGTGTCGGACGAGCTGGAAGTTGCGCGGCGCATGCAGCTTGATTTGCAGCCTTCGGCGGGCGAAATCGCCGAGATTAGCGACGCGCTGAATATTCAAATCAGCGCGCGGCTTGCCCCCTCCACCGAAGTCGGTGGCGATCTGTGGACCGCTTTCAGCCTGCCCAACGGCAAGCTTGGGATTTTCTTGGGCGATCTCACGGGGCACGGCGTCGTCGCAGCCGTGAACGCCTTCCGCCTGCATGCGCTTTTGGCCGATTTGCGCGATCACGCCCAGCATGCCGGGCATTTTATGACGCTGTTGAACCGGCGCCTGTCGCGGCTCCTACCGTTCGGGCAGTTCGCGGCGGCCTTCTACTGCGTCGTCGATCCTAACGCGGGGCTGATCCATTATACCGGCGCGGCCTGGGAAGCGGCGGTGGTTTACGACCGCGATACGGGCGTGACCATTCCCTTATCGGGCACGGGCCTGCCACTCGGCGTGTCGGAACATGAAGTCTATATCGACGCCACCATGCCCCTGCCCCAGCGCTCCCGCGTGCTGGTCTATTCCGATGCGCTATCGGAGTGCTTCTGCTTCGATGGGGCGCGGGTGGCGGAAGCCCAGTTCAACCTGTGGCGCGATGCGGCCTTAGCCGAGGATCTTGACCTGCCGGAAGGGCTGCTGCGCCGCCTGACCGAAAACCAGGTGCGGCATCTTGACGATGATTTGACCATCGTCGCGGCGACGGTCGAGCATAATGCGCCGCTCTACTAATGCGGTTCTCGCTGTTTAAGCGCGTCAATGCGCTGCTGCTGATCGGGGCGTTGCTTGGCAACCTGTTCGCGCCGATGGCGGCGGCGTCGCAGGATCAACGCGCTTTAAACTCTGCCCGCACCGAGCTTGCCGCGCTGTTCGGCAGCGCGATTGTTTTCTGTGCTCCGGGCGGGATGGATGACGGCACGGGCACCCCGCCCGGTCATGCCCCTGGTCACGCCGACGCAAGCTGTATCCTCTGCTGTCTGCCGCAGCCCCTGCGCCTTGCTGTTGCGGCGCTGCCACCACACGCGCCCCTACCTGCTCTGGAAACCGTCGCCGCCCCTTGGCCGGTTCTGTCCCCCGTCGTGCGAAGCTCGGACGCGGCCCCACCGCCCTATCGACCACGCGACCCGCCGACCTTCGGATAGTGGATTTTTTAGCTGGGCTTCGGCCTGCTCTCCCCATTTCTGAAGGATTTCCAAAATGAAACTCTCCATTGCCGCCCTTGTGGGCGCGGCGTCCCTGTCGCTTGTCGCAACCTCCGCTTTTGCCCATGCCACGCTCGAAACCGGCCAAGCCGTTGCGGGCAGCACCTATAAGGCCGTCGTCCGCGTCGGCCACGGCTGCGAGGGCAAGCCGAGCCTGAAGGTCCGCGTGAAGGTGCCCGATGGCGTCTCCTCGGTTAAGCCGATGCCGAAAGCCGGTTGGACCCTCGATATTGTCAAAGCCAAGCTGGCCGTTCCGTTGGATGATGGCCACGGCGGCAAGATCACCGAAGGCGTGACCGAAGTGATCTGGACCGGCTCGCTCCTTGATGCCCATTACGACGAGTTCGTCTTGCGCGGCAAACTTCCCGATGCGCCGAATACGGTGCTGTGGTGGCCGGTCGTGCAGGAATGCGAGGGCGCGGCGCACCGTTGGATCGAAATCCCTGCGGCGGGGCAAGATCCCCATAGCCTGAAAGAACCGGCCCCCGGCTTGAAGCTCACACCGAAGCCGTAAGTCTGAAGGGGGAGGGGCGGTTTCGCCTCTCCCCGCCTTTATGGGAATGCACCGATGATCCGCCTGTTGCTGGCCCTTCTTCTGCTTGTTGCTCCGCTGCCCGTGGCGGCACACGCCGGACTTCTGGGGGCGGAACCCGCCGATGGGGCGACCGTGGCGGCAGCGCCAGCGGCGGCCATATTGCGCTTCAACGAGCCGGTCACGCCAATCTCGGTGCGGCTGCTCGATGGCAGCGGGCAGGACCTTGCTTTGCCCGGCCCCGCGCGGGCGCAGAACAATGATATTCACGTGCCGCTCC